>QMME01000039.1 GCA_003647095.1 Deltaproteobacteria bacterium | reverse complement strand
TAGCATATAGAAAAGAAAACAAAAGTTGTCAAGTCTCAAATGGCCATCAAAGGAGGACCGGGCCTGTCCCCCATGCTCGCGCGGGCCTGTCCCCGGGGGTGCGTAGCCGCCTCAGAGCTTCTCCCAGCTCATGCCGCCTGCGCCGCGGAAGATCCTGACCAGGGCCTGTTTCCGTCCAGCCAGTTCCTCGTCGGCGGCGCGGGCGGCGCGGAAGTCCGTCTGCTCCAGGAAGGCCGACAGCAGCTCCAGGGCAGCGGCGGCGCCGGCGACGGTGCCGTCGGCGTCGAGTAGCTCCTCGGTGAGCTTGCGGTGCAGGTAGCGGGCGGTGGTCTCCAGGCAGCCGCGCAGGCCGAGCCGCATCACCACCTCGCGCGGGGAAAGCCGCACCAGCTCGGGCAGGTGGAAGCGCTCGTCCGCCAGTTCGCGGGCGCTCGAGGTCGCGCCGAACCAGCCAGCCCGTGAGTCGGGGTAGGCGTCTACCTGCGGCAGGTAGGGTTTTATATCCAGCAAGGGGGTGCCGTCGAGAATGTCCAGCCCCTCTACCACCAGATGGTTTTTTCGGCGCTCGACCAGGCGCACCACGGAAAGGCCGATGGGGTTGGGGCGGCTGGGAGCGCGAGTGGCGAACAGGCCGCGCTCGACGGTATCGCGGTAGGGCACCACCTTGTGCCGCCAGGGCCCGCAGCGGTCGAACCAGTACAGTAGCCAGACGTGCTCGAACCCCTCGATGTCGTCGAGTGCCCCGCTGTAGTGCTCGTCGAGGATTACCTCGCCGCGGGCGTGCTGGGCGAAAGTAGGTTGGATGGGGGTGCCCCTGGGCTTGCTGAAAGGCGAGCGTATCACCCCGATGGGCCGGAGCAGCAGTTCTCTTTTCAAGGTGGTGCCTCCCTTGCCTCCGATATTCACCACCAGCTTCCGGCCGGGTCAAGCGGAAATGGGAACCGGGGCTGGTTATACCTCCCACCTGCCGTCCCAGAGATCATCGAGGAACCGGCGCCAGGGAAGGATGTGCAAGCCATCCACCCGGCGTTCGTTTTCTTCCAGACTCACCACCAGGTAGTGCTCCAGCAGTTTTTCCTCTCGCAAGGCCCGCAATCCTCGCAGGTCACGGGCAGAGACGTTGCGCTTGGCCTTGACCTCGATGGCCACGCGCTCGTCGAGGATGAAGTCCACCTCGAAGCCGGAACGCGATCGCCAGTAATGCAGGCTGCCACGCCCGCGGTAGCTGCAGAAGCTGCGCAGCTCGTGGTGGAGGAAGGTCTCGAAGGCCTCGCCGGTTCCCGGGGCGCCCAGCCGCAGCGCTCCCCCTCCCTGCAGGTGGCGGACCACCCCGACATCGAAGAAGTAGAACTTGTCGGTGCTGAGCGGCTTGCGCTTTACCGTCGTGCCCAGGCAGGGAAGGGGCCAGCCGATGAGGGTGTCGCGCAGCAGGAAGAAGTACTGGCGTACTGTGGAAGCGGCCACCTGGGCATCGGAAGCGATGGCGGCGTAGTTGATGAGCCGGCCGTTGCACAGGGCGGCCACGGTCAGAAAGCGGCTGAAGGCGGGAATGTTTCTGACCGCGGCCTCGGCGGCGATTTCCTCGGCCAGGTACAGGCCCACGTAGGCCTGGAGATCCTCGGCCGGCGCGGTGGATAGATAGATGGATGGCAGCAGGCCCCAGGAAAGTGCGCGCTGGAGATGGAATCGTTCCCCGAGTTCCTTCATCACGAAAGGATGCAGGTAACTGACGCGCGCCCTTCCTCCCAGCAGGTTGGTGCCTCCACGTCGCAGCTTGCGGGCGCTGGAGCCGGTGAGCAGGAAGCGCAGACCTCTCTCCTCGATGAGCAGCTGCACCTCGTTGAGCAACTGCGGCAGCCGCTGGATCTCGTCGATGACGACGAACTGCTCGCTGGATCCGACCTCCTGCCTGATGCGCTGCGGCTCACGGCTGAGCAGGGCGAAGGTCTCCGAGCGCAGCAGGTTGTAGATGCGGCAGTGGGCCAGTTCCTTGTTGATCAACCAGGTCTTTCCCGTCTGCCGCGGCCCGAACAGGAAGTGCGACTTCCCGGCCAGCAGCTTCTCGAGGGAAACTAGCCGGGGTATGAAGTGGTGCCGATCAACCATCATGTTGCTGATTATCATGATATACAACAACATAATTGTCAAGTGTTTCCACAGGGGACGGTCTTAACTTATTAACTTTTTGATCTTTCGAAGTAGTAACGAGTGGTTGCCGAGATCGCTCAACCGGCGGCGCTCGCGGTATGGATGGGACAGAGATGATTGCTAGCGGGCCTGGCGCTTGCCGCCCCGCTCCCGGCCGTGGAGCAGCGAGGCCTTGAGGAAGTCGCGGTTCATGCGCGCGATGAAGTTGATGGAGATGCGCTTGGGGCAGGCGGCCTCGCACTCGCGATAGTTGGTGCAGGCGCCGAAGCCCTCCCGCTGCATGGCGCTGACCATGTTGCGGGCGCGGCGCTCGCGCTCGGGCTGGCCCTGGGGCAGCAGGCCCAGGTGGGAGATCTTGGCCGCGGTGAAGAGCATGGCCGCGCCGTTGGGGCAGGCGGCCACGCAGGCGCCGCAGCCGATGCACTCGGCCGCGTCCATGGCCAGGTCGGCCGCTTCCTTGGGACCGGGCACCGAGTTGGCCTCGGGGGCCGAGCCGGTGCGCACCGAGATGAAACCGCCGGCCTGGGCGATGCGATCGAGCGCCGAGCGGTCTACCACCAGGTCCTTGATCACCGGGAAGGCCTTCGATCGCCAGGGCTCGACGGTGATCTCGTCACCGTCCTGGAAATGCCGCATGTGCAGCTGGCAGGTTGTGGTGCCGGGAAAACCGCCGTGGGGCAGGCCATTGATCACTACCCCGCAGGCACCGCAGATGCCCTCGCGGCAGTCGTGGTCGAAGGCCACCGGCTCCTCGCCCCGGCCGACCAGTTGCTCGTTGAGAACATCGAGCATCTCCAGAAACGACATGTGCGGGCTTACGTCGTCGAGCCGGTAGGTGACGAACCGGCCCCGGTCCCCGCGATCCCGCTGGCGCCAGATGTGCAGTGTCAGCTTCATCACTTGTAGCTCCTCTGGCTGGGTTTGACCACTTCCAGGTTGAGCGGCTCGGCGTGGCGGGCCGGTTCCTGGTCGTCGCCGCGGTATTCCCACACGGCGGCGTGGGTGAAGTTGGCGTCGTCGCGCAAGGCCTCGCCTTCCTCGGTCTGGTACTCCTCGCGGAAGTGACCACCGCAGGACTCGCGGCGCTCGAGCGCGTCGCGGCACATGAGCTCGCCCAGTTCCAGGAAATCGGCCACCCGGCCGGCTTTTTCCAGTTCCGGGTTAAGCCCCTCGGCCCCGCCCGGCACCCGTACTTGTTTCCAGAACTCCTCCCGCAGCCCGCGGATCTCGCCGATGGCCTGCTCGAGCCCCTCGCCGCGCCGGCCCATGCCGCACTTGTCCCAGAGGATGGCCCCCAGGCGGCGGTGGAAGTGATCGACGCTGTGCGGGCCGCCGATTCCCAGCAGCCTGCCGATGCGTTCCTCCACCTGCCGGCGGGCGTCCGCGAAGGCCGGGTGGGAGGTGTCGAGCGCCGGCGGCTTTTCCCCGGCCAGGTAGTGTCCCAGGGTGAAGGGAGCGATGAAGTAGCCGTCGGCCAGCCCCTGCATGAGCGCCGAGGCGCCCAGGCGGTTGGCCCCGTGGTCGGAGAAGTTGGCCTCGCCCAGCACGAACAGCCCGGGGATGGTGCTCATCAGGTTGTAGTCCACCCACAGCCCGCCCATGGTGTAGTGCACCGCCGGGTAGATGCGCATGGGCACCCGGTAAGGGTCCTCGCCGGTGATGCGCTCGTACATCTCGAACAGGTTGCCGTAACGCTCGCGCACCGCCTGCTCGCCCAGTCGCTCGATGGCAGCGGCGAAATCCAGGTACACGCCCTGCCCCGAGGGGCCCACCCCGTGGCCGTCGTCGCACATGCGCTTGGCCGCGCGCGAGGCCACGTCGCGCGGCACCAGGTTGCCGAAGGTTGGGTACATGCGTTCCAGGTAGTAATCACGCTCGGCCTCGGGGATGTCACCGGGGTCGCGCCGGTCGCCCTTCCGGGCGGGTACCCACACCCGCCCATCGTTGCGCAGCGACTCCGACATCAGGGTGAGCTTGGACTGGTAGTCGCCGCTGCGGGGAATGCAGGTGGGGTGGATCTGGGTGAAGCAGGGGTTGGCGAAGCCGGCGCCGCGCTTGTAGGCCCGCCAGGCGGCGGTGGCGTTGCAACCCTTGGCGTTGGTGGACAGGTAGAAGGCGTTGCCGTAGCCGCCGCTGGCCAGGAGCACCGCGTGTGCCGACCAGGTTTCGATCTGCCCCGTCTCCAGCCGGCGGGTGACGATGCCGCGGGCGCGGCCGTCGGCCACCACCAGGTCGAGCATCTCGCAGCGCGGGTGCAGCTCCACCTGCCCGGCGGCCACCTGGCGCATGAGCGCCGCGTAGGCTCCCAGCAGCAGCTGCTGCCCGGTCTGGCCGCGGGCGTAGAAGGTGCGCGACACCAGGGCCCCGCCGAAGGAGCGGTTGGCCAACCCGCCGCCGTACTCGCGGGCGAAGGGCACCCCCTGGGCCACGCACTGGTCGATGATGGAGTTGCTCACCTCGGCCAGGCGGTAGACGTTGGCCTCGCGGGAGCGGAAGTCGCCGCCCTTGATGGTGTCGTAGAACAACCGCCAGACGCTGTCGCCGTCGTTGGGGTAGTTCTTGGCGGCGTTGATGCCCCCCTGGGCAGAGATGGAATGGGCCCGGCGCGAGGAGTCCTGGTAGCAGAAGGCCAGTACCCGGTAGCCCAGCTCGGCCAGGGTGGCTGCCACCGAGGCCCCGGCCAGGCCGGTACCCACCACGATGATCTCGAACTTGCGCTTGTTGGCGGGGCTGACCAGCTTGATGTCGTTGAGGTAGTCGCTCCACTTCTGCTGCAGCGGCCCGCCCGGTATCTTGGCGTCCAGTTTCATGATCGTGCTCCTAGTCTACCCAGCCGGCCAGGACCGCCACCGGCATGGCTATGTTGCCCGTTGCCAGCAACAGGGCCAGCAGCCAGGCGAAGCAGTTGCGCCAGCGGTTGTAACGGGGATGGGCCAGTCCCAGGGTCTGGAACCAGGACCACAGGCCGTGCTTGAGGTGAAAACCCAGCAGCAGGTTGGCGCCGATGTAGACGGCGGCCACCGGCCACAGGGAAAAGGCGGTCACCACGTTGCGGTAGACATCGCCCGCCGAGAAATCCGGGTGGACGCTGCCCACGGTAAGGTGCAGCAGGTGGTAGAGCAGGAACAGCAGCACCAGGGGACCGCTCCAGATCATGGTGCGCGAGCTGTAGTCGATCTCCACGGTGCGCTTCACCCGGTAGGGCACCGGCCGGGCTCCCAGGTTCTGCAGGAAAAGCTGCAGGGTGGCCAGGATGTGCAGTGCGAAGGCACCGGCCACCAGGACCCGGAAGCCCCACACCAGCACCGGCTTGGAGTGCAGGAAGGCGGCGTAGTGGTTGAGAGCCTCCGGGCCGGCGAACAGTTGCAGGTTGCCGAGCATGTGGATGAGCAGGAACAGGAAGAGGAACAACCCGGTCACCGCCACCACCATCTTCTTGCCCACGGCGGTGCCATAGAAACTCAACGCAGCTTGCATGGATCCACCTCACAATCTTTTATCGGGGGCGCAATGTAGACTTGGCGGAGATTTTTTGCAAGCCGGGGGCAGCACCCCCGGATTTCCCACCTCGGCCGCAATCTCTGCGTCGCTGCTGCGAAAATGGTCCTCGACGTAGTTGCACTACGACTGCGGCCATTTTCTTACATCTCCTTGATCTTGCTGGCCGATCTGGGAAATCCGCAAGTCCCGGGTGGGAGGTTATGGAGCAGCCCGGATTCGTTGGGTTTCCTCCAGCCATGGGATTATCGGTACTTACTCCAGCCCGTGCCGGGCGAACAGCTGCCGGCGCAGATCGGCCAGCAGCTGGTCCACCTGGTTGTCGACCGCGCGGCGGACGTCGGCGGGAGTCTCGATCTGGCGGTCCTGCAGGCCGGCCAGGTGTTCGGCGCTTTCCAGCAGCACCCCGCCCAGGCCGATGGAGGCGTCTTCTTCCTCCTCCAGGCCGGCCAGCACCGCCCAGGCCCGGGTCCAGCCCCGGGCGGTGGCCTCCACGTCGTAGCCGCCGCCGCCGGTCATCAGCAGGGGGCGTTCCCGCTCGAGCAGCAGGCGTACCACCCGGGCCTGGGCTCCGTTGGTCAACGACAGGTGGGCCAGGGGATCGCCGTGCAGGGCGTCCATGCCGGCCTGCAGCACGATGAACTCGGGCGCGAAGGCATCGAGAAGCGGCAGGCAGCCCTGCTCGAAGGCGCGCAGGTAGGCCTGGTTGTGGGTGCCGGCCGGCAGCGGCAGGTTGACGCAGTAGCCGCGGCCGGCGCCGGCGCCGATCTCGTCGCTGAAGCCGGTTCCCGGGTACAGGGTGCGTCCGCTTTCGTGCAGCGATACCGTGAGCACGCGGGGATCGTCGTAGAAGGCCTCCTGCACCCCGTCGCCGTGGTGAGCGTCGATGTCGATGTAGGCCACGCGCCGGCCGGCGTCGGCCAGCAGCAGGCAGGCCAGCACCAGGTCGTTGAGAAAGCAGAAGCCCGCCGCCCGCCCGGCCCGGGCGTGGTGAAAGCCGCCGGCCGGGTTGAACACCGCCCGGGCCCGGCCCTCGAGCAGCAGCTTCGCCCCCTGCAGGCTGGCGCCGCAGGCCAGGGCCGAGTGGGCCAGCATGCCGGCGAAGACCGGGGTGTCGTCCCGGCCCAGCCCCATTTCCAGCCACTCTTCCGCGAACTCGCCGGCGTCGGCCCGGCCCAGCACCTGCAGGTATTCCGGGGTGTGGAAGCGTTCCAGCTCGTCGCGGCCGGCGGCGGGCGGCACCAGCTCGGCCACCTGGGCGGAGGCCAGCAGTCCCATCTTGGCCGCTATCTGGCGAGCGCGCCGGGCCCGTTCCGGCCGGAAGGGGCACTCCGGGGGCCAGCGGTGGCGCTCCAGCTCGGGGTTGTAGAGGAAGACGGTCTCTGCCATGCCCCGTGGCCTCAGTAACGCACCAGGGTGATGGCCCAGGTGTAGCCGGCCCCGCCGGTGTAGAAGAGAATGATGTCGCCGGGCTTGATGTCGCCGTCGCGCCGGGCCCGGTCCAGGTTGTAGAAGGTGTCGGTGCTGCCCATGTGGGCCGTCTCCTCGATGTAGTCGATGTTGGAGCGGCAGTGTGACAGCTTCATGCTGTCGAGAAAGACCCGGTTGTGGCGCTTGGAGCCGTTTACCGTGGCCACGAAGGCGATCTGGCCGCGCTCGATGCCGGCCCGGCGGCAGGCGGTAGCGATCAGTTCGTCGGCGATCTGCAGGACCTGCTCGCCGAACTCGGCCAGCTGCTCGCGGGTGCGACAGCGGGGGCGCCAGATCTGCAGCTGGTGCAGGCCCCGGCTCAGGGCCTGCTGGTCCAGCCGGCACCAGGTGCCGATGGCGGGCACGGCGAAGTTGTCGTAATGGATGCCCCAGGTGCGGTAGGCGGTGGCCAGGATCTGCAGCTGCCGGTGGCCGCGGCGCAGGATGCCGGCGCTGCCGCCGTCGCCGAACAGGTAGGTATGTCCCAGGATGGGCGGGGTGAGGGTGGTGTCGAAGCGTTCCCCGGAACAGACGAGGATGGTGTCGATCTCCCGGTCGGAACGGATCATGGCCCGGCCGATGTGCATGGCCATGTTCTGGCCGTTGCAACCCTGGTAGATGTCGAAGCCGAACGCTCGCCGGCAGCCCAGCTCGTGCTGCACCCGGGCCGCGGCCGACCAGCGCACGCAGTCCTTGACGGAACCGGTATAGATGATGGCGTCGATGGCCCCGGCCTCGAGGGCGGCATCTTCCAGGGCCCGGCGGGAGGCGGTGATGGCCATGTCGGAGGGGGACTGGTCGCCGCTGGCCTGGTGCAGGCGCACGCAGCCTATCTTGTCGAACTTCTGGCGGGAGATTCCCGAGGACTGGACCACCTCCCAGGCGTCGACCACTTTCTCGGGCAGGTAGCTACCCACCCCGGCGATACCGACTGCGTCGCGAGCCATGCCATCCTTCCTCGCCCCCGCGGCGCCATTATCTCCACAGAGACGGCGGTGGGCAAGCTTCTTGCCGCGGGGAGGGTCCCCGTATACACTATCCTGCCGTGGAACGGCCTCCCGACAGGAAGCGCAACCTGCTGCGGCTGGTGGGCGTGATCGTGCTCAGCACCGCCCTGGTGCTGGTGGGCCTGTGGGCCATGCGCCTGGCCCTGGGGGGCCTGCTGGCGCCGGTGGAGACCGCCAAGGAACAGCCGGGGCCCGGCCGTTGATTCAGCGCCGGCCGGACGGCGGCGACAGCCTTTCCGGAACCGTCATCATGTTCTCGCCGCTGGCGCGCAGCAACGCCAGCAGGGCCAATTGCGAGGAAAAGCGTTTCATGGCCAGGTCGACCTGGGCCTGCAGGCGGGAACGCTGGGCATCGATGACCGCCAGCGCCTCGCCGGTGCCGTTTTCGTAGGCGGCCTGGGCCAGCTCCAGGGTCTTTTCCGCCAGCCGGGCCTTCTCGCCGGCCGTGGCCACCTGGGCCACGGCGTTTTCGTAGTCGCGGCGGGCCCGGCGCAGCTCCAGCAAGGCCTTCTGCTCGGCATCGCGCCGCTCGGCCTGGGCGCGCCGCAGCGCCGCCCGCTGGGCGTCGAGGTCGGCGTAGCGGGTGTGATCGTAGATGGGCACGCTCAGGGTCAAGAAATACAGCCAGCGTGCCTTGTCGGTGGAACGGAAAGACGAGGGATCGGTGAACTGGTAGGAGAACTGCCAGGAGCCTACCAGCGAGGGCAGGAAAACCATCCAGGAAGAGGTGACCTGGCGCCGGGCCAGCCGTTCGCCGGCCCGGGCCAGGCGCAGGTCCTCGCGGCGCGCGAGCGCCTGCTGCTGCAGCTTTTCTTCGTCCAGTGCCGGTGCTGTCAAGCGACCCAAAGGTCGGGGCCGTACCGGTTCGTCCACTCCCATGAGGGTGGCCAGGGCGTCCAGGGTGTTGCGCAGGCCGGTGCGGGCATCGGCCAGCAACTCCCGCGCGGACACCAGCTCGGTACGGGCGCGAAAGACGTCGATGGCCGAGCCGGTCCCGCTGCTGACCCGGGCCAGGGCCGAGTCCAGGTGCCGCTGGTTGCGCTCGATCTGGCCGCAGTTGACCTCCACCAGGGCACGGGCGGTCAGGGCCTGGTAGTAGGTCTGGGCCACGCTCAACAGCAGCAGCTGGCGGACCTGCTCGGCTCCCAGCTCGGCCATCTCCTCGCCGATGGAGGCCAGCGACACCCCCAGCCACATGCGGGCGTTGACCAGCGGCAGGTCCACCCGCAGGGAGCCGGCCAGGTCGTCCTGGCGGCGGGCGATGAAGGTCTGGGGGCCCAGGTTGACCAGGTCGGCCTTGTCGTTGTGGGTGAACACCAGCGAGCCGCTCACCACCGGCAGCAGCGCCGCCCAGGAGGCCTTGAACTGGGCCCGGGCCTCGAACAGGCTGGCCCGCGCCGCTTCCAGGGTGGGATGGTTGCGCTCGGCCAGGCGCAGGGCCTGCTCCAGGGTGACCGGGCGCCCGGTGGTATCAAGGGTGCCGGGCGCCGGGCTGCCCGCCCCGGCTGCCGGTGATTGCGCTGCTTGTGCCAGCAGCAGCAACAGCGACCAGGCGACTGCTTTCATGGCGAGGACTCTCCCAGGTGTTCGGTGGGTTCCAGCGGCTGGCGGTTCGACTCCAGCCAGACGCGGAAGTTCTCCACCATGGTAAACAGCGACGGCACCAGCAGCAGGGTGACCAGGGTGGAGAAGAGCACCCCGAAGCCCAGCGCCACCGCCATGGGAATGAGCACCCGGGCCTGCAGCGAGGTCTCGAAGATCATCGGTGCCAGTCCTCCGAAGGTGGTCAGCGAGGTCAGGATCACCGGCCGGAAGCGCTGCTGGCCGGCCGCGACGGCCGCCTGCCAGGGAGAGTGGCCTGCCCGGCGGAAGTTGTTGGCGGCGTCGGTGAGCACGATGGAGTCGTTTACCACCACTCCGCTGAGGGCCACGATGCCCATGAGGCTCACCAGGCTCAGGGGAATGCCGATTATGAGGTGCCCCAGCACCGCTCCCACGAAACCGAAGGGAATGGCGCTCATCACCACCAGGGTAAGCAGGTAACTCTTCAACGGTACGGCGATGAGGGCGAACATGGCGATGAGAGCCATGGCGTACCCGAACTTCAGGAAGTCGAAGAAGTCCTCCATGTCCTTCTGGCGGCCGGCCCGCTCGAAGCCCAGCCCCGGGTACTTGCCTGCCAGCCGGGGCATGACCCGGCCGAAGGCCGCCCGCATGATCTCCTGCTGGTTGGCCTTGCCCTCCTCGACGTCGGCCTGCACCCGCAGGGTGCGCTTGCCGTCGGTGCGCTGGATGGTGGTGTAGGCCCGTCCCCACAGCACCCGGGCCGCCTGCCCCAGCGGCATCTCGCCGCCGCCCGGCAGCTGGATCATCATGTCGTCGAGCGAGCGCAGGGTGCGCCTCTGCTCGCGCGGCAGGCGTACCAGCACCTTGATCTCGTGCCGGCCGCGCTGCTGGCGGAAGGCCTCCACCCCGTAGAAGGCGGCTCGTACCTGGGTGGCCAGGTCGAAGGTGGTCAGCCCGGCGGCGATGGCCTGCTCGGAGAGCTTGAAGTCGATCTGCGGCTTGCCCAGCTCGATGCCGCTGTCGACGTCCTTGACGCCGGTGAAGGCGGCCAGCTCACCGGCCAGCTCGCGGGCGGCCGCTTCCAGGGTGGGGATGTCGGCGTGGCTGAGCTCGCTGTCGATGGGCTTGGAACCGCCGTGGCCGGTGGAGGAGTCGAATGACAGCGATTCCAGGCCGGGAACCTCGCCGATCTTTACGCGCCACTTGTCGGCGAAGGCACCGGCGCCGATGGGGCGCTGGTCGGTGGGTACCAGGGTGACGATCACGGCGCACAGGTGCGGCCCGGCGCCCCGGCCGCGGCGCCGGCCGAAGGAAACTCCCACCATGGAGAAGATGCCGGTGGAGATCTCCGGGCCGCCGTTTTCCTCGATGACCTGGCGGGCGGCGGCCACCATGCGCTTCATCAGCACCCGGCTCTCTTCCACCGGGGATCCGACGGGCAGCCGGGCATTGGCGATCACCCAGTCGGACTCTTCCCTGGGGAAATCCACGAACTTGACCTGGCCGCCGGCCACCAGCCCCACGCTCACCATGAAGATGGCGATGGCCGTGGCCAGGGTTATCCAGCGCTGGCGAACGGCCGCCGCGGCCGCCGGCCGGTAGATCTTTTCGACGAAGCGTTCCACCCCGCGGGAAAAGCGTCCTTGCAGGCGCAGGAAACGCTCGTAGAGACCGCCGGGCTTGGGAGGGCGGGTATGGCTCAGGTGGGCCGGCAGTATGAAGAAGCACTCGATGAGCGAGACGCTGAGCACGGCGATGACCACCACCGGGATGCCGAACATCCACTTGCCGCGGTTGCCCGGTACGAACAGCAGGGGAAAGAAGGCGGCCACGGTGGTGGCCACCGAGAAGAACACCGGGGTGGCCACCTGGCGGGTGCCCTGGACGGCCGCCGGCAGCAGGTGAAATCCCTTGCGGCGCAGGCGGAAGGCGTTCTCTCCCACCACGATGGCGTCGTCCACCACCATGCCCAGGGTGACGATGAAGGCGAACAGGGAGATCATGTTGATGGAGATGTCCGCCGCCGGCAGCACCAGCAGCGAGCCCAGGAAGGAGATGGGGATGCCCATGGTCACCCAGAAGGCCAGCTTGGGCTCGAGAAACAGCCCCAGCACCACCAGCACCAGCACCAGCCCCAGCATGGCGTTGCGCAGCAGCAGCCCCAGGCGCTCGTCGTAGAGCTTGGCGTTGTCGTTCCAGGTGGTCACCGCCACCCCCGCGGGCAGGCGCAGCCTGAGATCCTCGGCGTAGCGCTTGACCGCCTCGGCCACCTCGGTGGGCGATTGCCGGCCCACGCTGTAGACGTCGACCATCACCGCCGGCTTGCCTTCGAAGTAGGCCTCGGTGTCGGTCTCGGCAAAGCCGTCGCTGATGGCGGCGATCTCGCCCAGGCGCACCGGGCTGCCGTCGGCGCCGGTGAGCACGGGGATACTGCTGAACTCGGCGCCCAGGTTGCGCCGCTCGGCGGTGCGCAGCAACACCTCGCCGCCGTCGGTCTTGATGCCGCCGGCGGGCAGCTCGAGGGCGGTGCGGCGCACCGTGGCTGCCACCTGGGAAAGCGTCAGGCCGTAGCTGCGCAGGGTCTCCTGGGGGATCTCGACGTCGATCTCCAGCGGTCGCACCCCCTGCAGCTCGACGTAGCTGACGTCGGGCAGCTTGAGCAGCTCGTCGCGTACCTGCTCTCCCAGGGCGAAGAGCACCTTCTCCTCCTGGTCGCCGTAGAGCACCACGCTGATGGCGTTGGCCCGCCGCTCGGGCAGCTGCACGATGGGGCGCTCGGCCTCCTGGGGCAGGGTGGTGATGCGGTCGACGGCGTTCTTGACGTCGGCCAGGGCCTTGTTGCGGTCGGCTCCCACCTCCAGTTCCACCGTGACCGTGCCCACGCTCTCCGCGGCCCGGGATTCCACCCGCTTCACCCCGTCGAGCGGTCGCACCGCTTCTTCCACGGCCAGCAGGATGCCCTGTTCCACCTCCTCGGGGCTGGCACCGGGGTAGGGGACGGTTATCTGCACCATGTCCAGCTCGATCTGGGGGAAGACCTCTTTCTGGATGCGAAAGGAAAAGATCAGGCCACCCACCAGCAGGGTCACCATCAGCAGGTTGGCGGCCACCGGGTTGCGGGCCATCCAGGCGATGGGCCCGCGGGCCGGGGGTTCGGCGACGTCGATGTCCTGGATCTTCTGCCGGCCCGGTTTCATGACCTGCCGTCTCCGTCGGCCACCGGCCGGGGCTTCTTTTCACCGGCTTCCGGGGCGGGCTCCTCGTCCCCGGTACGCACCGGCATGCCCGGGATGGGAGTGGCGATGCGGCTCACGATCACCTGCTCGCCGGCGCGCACCTCGCCGCTGACGAAGGCTTCCCGGTCGCTGGCCCAGAGGAGCTTGACCTGGCGCACCTCGAGCTTGCCGGCGGGACTCTTTACCCACAGCCGGTCGTTTTCCCGCAGCGCCTTGCGCGGCACCGCCACCGCCCCCTCGATGACCTGGCCGTCGATGTGCACCGCCACGTAGGAGCCCAGCAGCAGGGGCACCTGCCGGCCGTCGCCTTCCGGCTCGCCGAGGGGATCGTTCACCTCGATGAGCAGCCGCGCGGTCTTGCCGCGCGGGTCGAGATCGCCCAGCAACTGCAGTACCCGGCCCCGGCGCCGCGCCCGCAGCTCGCCCACCTGGAGAACGATCTCGGCCGGCGAGCCCACGGTCGAGCCGCCCCGCCCGGGTATCTCCAGGGCCGACAACTTGTCCAGGGGCACCGCCACCCGCACCCAGAAGGCGTCGCTGGACACCAGGGTGGCGATCCTGGTGGCGGGTCCCACCACCTGGCCACGGTCCACCAGCTTTTCCGTGACCACGGCGTTGAAGGGGGCACGCAGGGAGGTCTTTTCCAGCATGAGCCGGGCTTGCTCCAGCGCCGCCTGGGCCGAGGCCAGGGCCGCCTGGGCGCTTTCCAGCTGCACCTCGTGCAGGGCCAGGCGCCGGCCCTCGGCGGTGGGCTGGACCTCCCGTCCCAGCATGCGCCATTCCCGCTCGGCCACCGACTTGAGGCCGCGCTCGCGGGCCAGGGCGGCCTTGGCCTGCACCACCTGCGCCTGGCGCTGCTTTACCTGCAGCTCGTAATCGCGCGGGTCGATGCGGGCCAGCACCTGGCCCCGGCGCACCCGGCCGCCGGGAACCAGGCTGGCACTGACGAACACCAGCCGGCCGCTGACCTCGGGGGTGACGGCCACGGTCCGGGCCGGCAGCACCGTGCCCATGCCGGTGACCCGCAGCGGCCGCTGCGCGGCCCGGGCCGGGACCACCTCGACCACCGCGGCCAGCTTGTGGCGCGGCTGGCGCTGCGGGTGTCGCCGGCCGTGCGCGAGCATCCGGTAGATGCCCCAGCCGGCCAGGATGATGACCACAAACAGCAACACCTTGCCTGCCCGGTACCAGTTTCGACTCATCGCTTCCTCTTGCCTCCCCCCGGTTGACAGCGGGCCAAGCGTCGGGTTTCACCTCGCCCGCATTTCACACGGAATGGATGGATGCGTCCAGTCCGTCGCGCGCCAGTGTGCCGCGTCAATGTCACGGGAATGTCACCGTTTGATCCCCTTGGTCGCTTTCGGCAACGCCGGGGCGGTGAAGGCGGCGGTGCCTACTCGCAGAAGCCCGGGGTGGGGTTGTCGATGTCGTCCGTGCCCAGGTACCAGAACTGCATCTGCAGCCGGTAGGGATCGCACTCGCTGATCACCTGGGGAGCGACCGGGCGCACCAGCAGGTACATGTCGCCGCCGTCATCCAAGCCGCATGCGCCGAGCCACTGCAGGGTCATGCGGTAGGAGTTGGACAGCGATTCCCAGTCGCCGTCCTCGGTGCAATAGGTGTAGTTGGGATCGCCGAAGTCGGTGCAAGAGCCGCTCATGCCGTCCACCACGCAGAATTGCCACTGGGTGTGGTCCATGCCGGCGGGCAACTCCAGGCGCAACACCAGCTGGAAGCACTGGGGTGCGCCGATGCCGCCCGAGACCGCGCAGTCGAGGGTGTGATCGGCCTCCAGGAGGTCGATCTTGAACCAGTCGCTGTCGGCTACCGGGGCGCCCAGCTCCCAGGCGTACATGGTGGCCTCCTCGGTGCGGTAGTCGTTGCTGTCGGCCGCCTCGTCCAGGTTGCCCAGGTCGCCCTCGCCGCAGATGTCGTTGGGCTCGTGGGTGTCGCCGGCCAGGTCCTCGTCGGTATGGCCGTCGCAGTCGTTGTCCAGGCCGTCGCACCTGGTTTCCTCGATCTCGTAGTTCGCGCCGTAGCTGGCGGCGTCGCAGGGCTGGCAGTCGTTGCGGGTGGCGTCGGCGCAGACTCCCACGGCCAGATCGCAGGGCTGCGGGGTGGTGACGTTGTCGGTCTCGTCGTCGCAGTCGTTGTCCTTGCCGTCGCAGACCTCGTCCACCGGCTCCTGGCTGCCCTCGCAGGGGCCGAAGGTGCCATCGGCCTGGCAAGTCTGGGTGCCCTTGTGGCACTCGCCCACGTCGGAGCCGCACTCCCTGGTCTCCGGCGGCGGGCCCACGGTGCACTCGCAGCCCTCGTCGGTGGAGCCGTCGCAGTCGTTGTCCTTGCCGTCGCAGTCCTCGCTGCGTCCCGGGTAGACGCCCGGGTCGTGGTCGTCGCAGTCATCGTGGGGGCTGGAGCAGGAATCGAGCGAGTAGTGGCCGTCGTTGTCGAAATCGGTGTCGAGATCCTCGTCGATGAGGTCGTCGCAGTCGTCGTCGCGGCCGTTGCAGACCTCCTGCTCGGGTACGCACTGGTTGCCGTCGCCGGCGTCGGGGTTTTCGCTGGAGCTGGAGCCGCAACCCCAGGCCAGCAGCGGCAGGGTCAACAAGACCGCCAGGTAGCACTTGCGCAACATGGAAACCTCCCTGTAGGGCCGGGTGGAAAAGATGACCGGCAAGATTCTGCTTCACTCGACTTCTTGCGTCAACGAAAAGTTGCTGGCGCACTCAGAAGCGTCCCCGGACGGCGACGGCCAGGTCCACCCCCGGGGCGTCGAGGCCGCTGCCGTGGGTGCGGTAGCGCTGGTCGGTGAGGTTGCCGGCCGTGAGGTCGACGGTAAGAGCCGGGGTAAGCTCGAACGCGGCCCGCAGGTTGATGGTGTACCAGCCGGGGGTGCCGGGGCAGGGCAGGCCGGAGTCAGCGTAGCTGTCTCCGAGGTCGTCCGGATCCTCGCAGATGCGCAGGTCCGCTTCGTCCGAAGGATGCAGCCGGTGCTGGGGCCCGGCGAAGTCGACGAAGCCCTCGACGAACCAGGAAGCTCCGGCCGGCCGGTAGCGCAGACCCACGCTGCCGGACAGCGGCGGAATGCGCCGGGCGGGCACGGTGCTGCCGTCGCTGCGCACTTCTTCCCCGCGCAGCCAGGCCAGCCGGGCGCGCAGGCCGAGCCCCCGCCAGGGGCCGAGCAGCAGCCAGCCCTCGGCACCCCAGATGCGGCCGCTTTTCGCGTTTACCCTTTGCACCACCGGCTTGTCGCCCACTTGCTCCGGGTCCAGCCCCAGCTGCAGCCACTCGTCGGGTCCCAGTTCGCGCTCGCTGATCATGTCGTCGAGCCAGCTGAAGAAGGCCGCCGCCTGCATCTCCAGGCCGGGCAGGCGCAGCCGTCCTCCCAGTTCCAGGGTGTGGCTGCGTTCCGGCCCCAGCGCGCCGTTGGGAACCTCGAACTTGCTGCCGGTATCGCCGAGCACGGTGCTTTCCTGCAGGTTGGGAGCGCGGAAGCCCTGGGCGAATCCCAGCCAGAGCAGGCCTCGATCCCGGAAGCGGCAGTCGAGCGCCGCCGAGGCCACCAGGCCGGTGTTGCTGTAGGCGACGTCACCCAGTCCGGGGACCCCGGAAGCCGTGGCCCGGAAATGCGACAACCGCAAGCCGGCCTCGACCCCCAGTTCCCTTCCGGTGCCGGCGGGCAGGAGCAGGCGGGCCCGGGTGAAGGCTCCCGCCTGCAGGTAGCGTGAGCCCTCGGAGAAGTCACCGCGCGGCTGATCCGTCCAGTTCCAGGCGGGCTCGCTGTCGTTGCGGCGGTCACGGCGCCGGGAGGAGACCAGGTCCAGGTAGGCCTCGCCGCCGGCATCGAGCAGGAGCCGAGCGTCCAGCAGGGAAATCCTTCCCTTGAGCAGCAGCCCCGGAGTCAGCACCCGGTCCTCGTTGATGCGCTCGCGGTAGAGGGGTGCCGGTGGAAAGATGTCCGGGTCGAAGGGAGCGCCGGCGGTGCAGGCCACGGCGGCGGCGCGGGAGACCGGTTCCGTCAGCCGGCAGCGATAGCGGTCGACCCGCTCGAAGGTGTGGTGCAGGCTGGCCGCCAGGCGTAACTGCTGCAGTACGGCCTGCGGCCGCCAGCGCCAGTCCAGCCAGAGCAGGTCGTCGTCGTTGTCGTAGAAGCGGAAGCGGCCCTCGTCGAGGCGGTCGGTGCGGCCGGCTCCGCGCACCCGGCTTCCCAGGTAGTTGAAGGCGAGCTCCATGTCTTCGGCCGGCTTCCAGGACAGGCGCTCGCGCCAGCCGCCGCGCCGGTAATCGCTCAGGGGCTGCTCGACGCTGCCGCCGGCCCGCAGGGTGCCGAAGCGGCGGATCACCGCCCCGGCGCTCTGCTGCAACGACCTCCAGCGCACGCCGACGTCGGCCCAGGTGCCGGCGGACAGGTCGGCGCTGGCAAAGGCGACACCGGCCCGACCGCCGGCGCGACCGGCGGCGGGAAAGCCGGCCGGCAGCAGGTTGAGCACCCCTCCCATGGCGTCCGAGCCGAACTGTACCGAGGCCGGACCCAGGGTGACCTCCACTCCGCCCAGCAGCACCGGGTCCAGCAGGGCCAGGTACTGGTTGGGGCCGGTGCGGAAGGTGGAGTTGTTGAAGCGGATGCCGTCGACCAGGATGAGGTTTTGCGGCCCCACCAGGCCGCGCAGGAAAGGAGCCCC
>QMME01000038.1 GCA_003647095.1 Deltaproteobacteria bacterium | reverse complement strand
AGGTGCGAACCCAGGGCCGCCCCGGTACTGGCCGCGCCCAGCACCACCGCCAGCAGCGCCGCCATGGCGTAGACGGTCGAGCCGCGAAACAGCACGAAGGCCAGCAGGCGGCTCCAGGCGGTCTCGGCTCCCAGCAGGGCGAACCCGCACAGGGCCAACAGCAGGTAGACGGGACCCGGGCGGGAGGAACCCGGCGCGGCACGGGTATCCTCTCCCCGGCGGCTTCTCGTCTGCCGGTAGAGCGCAACCGCCAGCGCCGCCCCGGCCACCTTGGCCAGGCTGCCCAGTGCCAGCAGGTTGCCGATTCCCAGCAACGGTATCACCAGCATCGCCACCAGGCAGCCGAGCAGGCCGGCCGCGGTGTCCAGGGCATACAGTACCCCGGCGCCCGCTCCCCGGCCGCTGCCGTCTGCGGCCCGCACCGCCGCCGCCAGGGGGAAGGTGGCTCCCAGCAGCAGGGAGGCCAGCGCCACCCCGGCCACTGACGCCGCCGCACCGCCTCCCAGCACGGGCAGCCACAGGGCGCCGGCCCCGAGCAGGTGAGCCAGGGCGAACAGCGCCCCGGCGGGACGGTGGCGGCCGGCCAGCAGGCGACTGGCGGCGAGGGAGCCCGTACCCAGGCCGAACATGTAAGCCGCCAGCAGCAGCGAGGTGGCCGCGGTGGTGGTGCCCAGCACCGTCACCAGCAGCCGGTGCCAGCCCAGCTCACAGGCCAGGGCCGGCCAGGCGGCCAGCAGGTAGCAGGCGGCGAAGACGAACCGGCGCGACCGCGGGTGGTCGGAGGGGAAAGAAGGAAGCCTGGTGTCGTTCCGGGTCGAGATGATCGCTCCCGTTTGTTCAGCGCAGGACCTCGAGACGCCAGCCGCTCTGGCGGGAGAGCAGGGCGGCGGTGGTACCGGCCGCCGCCCCGGCGGCCACCACTCCCACCAGCGTCCAGAACCACCAGCTGCGGTACCAGGCCGGGCCGGCCGGAGGCGCCGGCCGAGGAGGTGGAGCGACGGGACCGGTCTGCCCGGGCGAGGTCGGACCCGTGACCACGGGAGCGGGCCGCCGGTCTCCGGTCATCCAGGCCGAGACGCGCCGGGACAGGCGGGCCAGTCCCTTTTCCGAGGCATCGAAGACACCCAGCATGGTGATCTTCGCCGGCCGGCCGCCGGCCATGGCTGCTTCCACCACGGTGCGTCCGCCCAGGTGCTCGATGGCCACCAGCAACAGCCAGTCCGCTCCCAGGGCCCGGCCCAGGGCGACGGCATCGTCCGCGCTGGCGGTCGCCAGCCCGGCCTTGGCCAGTCGCCGGCGCAGCCTCACCCAGCGTATGCTCCGGCCTTCCTGCAGGAAGACCTCCTGGCGGACGTTGGCCCCGGCGGCGACCTCCACCAGGCCGAACCAGGTGCGGTAGCCGTCGAGCCTGAGGGTGGCGTAGTGGCTGCCGGGCAGGACCGCCGGCACGGTGACCGGCGTGCGGCCGGCGGCACGGCCGTCCACCAGCACCCAGGCCCCGGGGGGCTGGGAGATGAAGGAGATGGAACCGCGCACCTCGGTCAGAAGGCGCCGGCGCACCTGTTCCATCTTCTGCACCACCAGGGGATTGTAGCGGGTCTCGTCCGGCTTGAAGGACGGATCGAGCAGCAGCACCATGCGGTAGTCGCGTGCCGCCAGCCGCTCGAGCCCCAGCGCCTGGCGGGTGGCCCCCAGCAGCAGGTGCGCCTTTTTCACCTCGTCGAGCCGCGGCAGGAAGGGAAAGATGGAGCGCAGGGTGCGCAGGGCCTCGGTCAGCCTGGCGATGGCCTGGCGCGGCCGCAGCCGGTGGTAGTGCTGCTCGCCCAGCTGCAGCTGGCGGCAGGCCTTGCGGTAGAGTTCCTGCCAGCCCGGGGCGGCCGGTTCGGTGAAGACGGCAGCCAGGTGCTTGCGCCCCAGCAGTTGCCAGCCCGGCTGTGCGGATAGCCTTGCCTCCATTTGCTCGAGCAGCCTGGCATCGGCATCCCGCCAGTCGGAGTCCTGCTGTCGGGAGACATCGAGCAGGGCCACCTTTTCCCGGTCCGCCGCCGGGGCCGGTCCACCGCCCAGCAGCAGGCAGATTATCACCGAGGGTAGAAGCACTCTTGTCATGGTTGCAACCTGTCGAGCAGCAGCTCGGGCCACAGGTCGATGGCGTCTGCGCCGGCGGACCAGTCGGCGGTGGTGGTGCCATCGCTGTCGCTGTCCACGCATGACACCTGCAGTCCCAGGAACCAACCCCGCTGGGGTTGTCCCGGGGCCAGTCCCAGGTCGGCCCAGGGCAGCTGCAGCTCCACCCGGTAGCCCTCGGCCAGGGTGGTGCCGCTGGCCCGGCCGGTGAAGGCAAAGGCATCGTCCTGCAGGGAGCCGGGTTCATCTCCGCCGGCATGGGCCTCGAGCGAACCGGCGCTGATGGTAATGGCAATCACCCGCAGCGGTTCGGCCACGGGCGGGGCGGCGTTGGCCAGGTCCAGGCGGAAGATGACCCGATCGTCGTCTTCCAGTCGTCCCGATACCATCACCTCGTCGTCGGGAACGACGGCACTGAGCAGCAGCCTCTCGTCGTCCCAGGAACCACCGAGCTGGACGGGACCATCGCTGCCAGCAAAGAACACGCCGGGTGAATCCGCGGCCAGCAGCTGCAACAACGGTGCCGCCGGGATCAGTTGTCCGTACTCCGCGGGCGCCGGGTCTGTCTCCTGCGAGCGCGGATCGAAGCGCCAGGTGAGCACGCTCTCCGGCCCGGACCCGTCGCTGTCGATGACCCGCAGGTCGAAAGGCAGGGGTTGGTTCTTGCCGGTTACGCTGACGGGCAGGACGACGTCGAGCAGGTAGCCTCCGCTGACCTGGCGGCTGGCGGGTTCTCCCACCGGCTGCAGGCCGCCGGCCCGGTAGCGGCCATCGGCTCCCAGCAGCAGGTCGCCGGAGGGCAGGTAGATCTTGACGGCGTCTCCCTGCTCGAGGGCCTGGCCGTCGCCGGCCGCCTGCACCTGCTGGTCGCGCACCCGCAGCCGCAGGTGCAGGCGTTCGGGCGCCCACAGCGCCCACAGCACCGCGGATATGTCATCGGCGCCGGCGGCCGAGCCCGATTGCAGGAAGCTGCCGTCCAGGCGCAGCGCCGGGGCATGTCCGGCGAAGGGATCTTCCAGGGCCGCTTCCTCGGGAAGCAGGCGGGCGGCCACCAGCGCGTCCAGGCGGGTGAAAGGCAGGGCCAGCACCTGCCGCTGGCCGCGCCTCAGCTGCAGCGGTGACGCGTAACCGGCCGACACCGGTCGGCCCAGCTCGTTGAGGCCGAGCAGGTAGGGCATCGCTCCGGCCGCCAGGTCCACCAGCCCGGGTCCGAAGCTGGCCAGCGGGCTGAAACTGCCCAGCGACGAGGCGCGCCCCTGCTCGTCGAGCAGGCCCAACTCCACCCTGCTGACCAGTTCGAAGGGATCCTGCACGGGATTACGGCCGAGGTGCAGGGGCACGGGGCGCAGCTGGAAGGTTCCTTCCTGCTGGTCGGCACAACCGGCTGCCGCCAGCACCAAACCCGCCAGCAGGAAGAAGCGCAGGTCCCTCATCTTGGCCTCCGCCCGCGGCCGTACAGCCCCAGCCCCAGCAACAGCAACAGCAGCACGGCCCCGGGGGGAGGAATCGGGGAGGTGCTGGAGCAGGAGCAGCCACCGCCCCCGGCCACCACCAGCACCTGGGTGAAATCGGGTTCGCTACGGCGCTCGCTGTCGTCGCTCACCACCAGGCGGAAGACGTACACGCCCTCGCGGCCGGCCAGGAAGGAGGGCCGGGCGGTGGTGCTGCCCTGCAGCGCGGCCTGCTCCGGCCCGGAACTCTGCTCCCACAGGAAGGTGAGGTTCTGCCCGCGGCTTCCGGAACCGTCCAGGGTCACGGTGGTTGCCGGTTCCACCACCTGGTCGGGTCCGGCCTCGGCGAGCGGCGGACCGTCGTAAACCCCGCCATCGCTTCCCCCATCGCCTCCGTCACCACCGTCAACGCCGTCGGGCTGCTGGCCGCCGGGAGCGCAGCGGTCCTGCTGGCACCGGCCCGAGGCGCACTGGTGCTCGAGACCCGGCTGGCACTGGCCGCGGCCGTCGCAGAAAGAGGGCGAGGTGTACACCCCGGCGGAGCAGCTGGCCCCGGCACAGGTCGTACCCGCCGCCGCCAGGGCGCAGGCTCCCTGGCCGTCGCAGCTGCCGGTTTCCGAGCAGGTCTCCTCGCCGGGCTGGCAATCGTCGTGGGGATCGGTGCCGGCCCGGCTGAACAGGCACAGCCCCGGCCCGCGCGCGTCGGCGCAGCTGCGGCAGGGACCGTCGCAGCTCAGGTTGCAGCAGACCGCATCGCGGCACAGCAACCCGCCGGAGCAGTCGCCGTCCTGCTGGCAGGCCTGTCCCAGGTCAGCCGGGGCCTGGCAGAGGCCGGACTGGCAGCTGAACCCGGGCCAGCAGTCGCTGTCCTCGCTGCAGTTGCTCGAGCAGCTGCCGGGGCCGGCCGCCATGTAGGGTGCGCAGCTGCTGCACTCGCTCGAGCAGCCTCCCTGGGGTCCGGAGGAACAGGTTTCCGCGGCGGTGACACCGCTTCCCGGACCCCCGCCGGCGTCGCAGAATCCCGCCGGCCGGCACTCGCTTTCCGCGCCCCAGCCCAGCCGACCGCCCAGGCAGACCCGGTAATAGGAGTCGTCCTGGCAACGGCGGTAGCCGGGAGGGAAGATCTCTCCGGCGGCCACGCAGCCGATCTCGTCGGAGCTGCAGATGGCGCCGCTGCCGCTCCAGTCGTCGGGGCGGCAGAATCCCCCGCTGCAGGCGGCGTCGGCCTCGAGCCCGGCCAGCACGACGTTCTCGCAGGACTGGCCGTCGGCCAGATCGGGCTGGCAGGTGCCCGCGGCCGAGCAGAAGGCCTGGGGCTGGCAGTCGTCGTGGCTCGAGCAGGTGTCGACGCAGGCGCCCTGGAGACAGCGGCCGGGGCTGCAATCGACGGTACCCGAGGTAACGCAGTCGCCGGCACCGTTGCAGCTCGCGGCACCCAGCAGCAGGTTGTCCTGGCACCTGGCCGGGGCGCACTCGCTGCCGGCCGGCCACAGCTGGCAGGCCCCCTGGCCGTCGCAGACGCCGGTGGTGCCGCAGCTCGATTGCTCCGAGGCGGGGCATTCGTTGTCAGGATCGCTGCCGGCGGCGCTGGGCCGGCACAGGCCCTCGTGGCCCGCCTGGTTGCAACTGCGGCAGGGACCGGTACAGGCTTCCAGGCAGCATACCCCGTCGCTGCAGTAGCCGTTCACACAGTCTGCCTGCTGCTGGCAAGGGGAGCCTATTCCCTCGGGCAGCCCGCAGGAGCCGGCCTGGCACTGGTAGCCGGACCAGCAGTCGGACTCGTTGGTGCAGCTGCCCAGGCAGCCCGCGGGACCGGCCCGGTAGGGTTCGCAGGAGACGCACTCGCTGCGACAGCCGCCGCCGGCACCGCTGGTGCAACCGCCCGAGGTGCGGTAGCCGCTGCCGGGACCACCGCCGGCATCGCAGGGGCCGGCCGAGCAGGCCTGGACTTCGCTCCAGCCGGCGGCGCCGCCCTGGCAGAAACGGTAGGAGGTGTCGTCTATGCAGAGCACGTAGCCGGGGGCGAACCCGGAGCCGTCGTGCATGCACAGCGAGGGGTCGGAACTGCAGAAGGCGCCGCTGCCGTCGAAGTTGTCGGCCAGGCAGTGGCCGCCCAGGCAGGCGGCGGCACCGTCCTGGCCGGGCCAGACGTCCTGGCAGGAAGCGCCGTCGCCGCGGTCGGGCTGGCACTGGCCGCCGGCATCGCAGAAGGCCTGCGGCTGGCACTGCAGGTGGCCGCTGCAGGAATCGGCGCAGGCGCTGGCATCGGCGCACTTGTACAGGCCGCAGCTGGCACTGCCACCGTCCAGGCAGGAGCCCTGGCCGTCGCACTGGTCGGGCAGCTCGGCCTGGCCGTCGGCGCAGCTGCCGGCCCCGCAAACGGTTCCCGCCGGCCACAGGCGGCAGGCTCCCTGGCCGTCGCACTGGCCGTCGCCGCCGCAGCTACTGGCCGGCTGCTCCGGGCACTCGTCCAGGGGATCGCTGCCGGCGGCCGCCGGCACGCAACCCGGCCCCGAGCCGCTGCACACCTGGCAGGGGGGGCACTCGTCCAGGGGATCACTGTTGGCGGCCACGAAGCTGGCACAGTGGCCGGCGTTGTCGCAACGGACGCAGACGTCGCACACCGTCAGCGGGCCGGGGTACTGGCAGCCACCCTGGCCGTCGCAGCTTCCCGCGCACAGGCCCTGGCCGCTGCACTCGCCGTCGGGATCCTGGCCGGCCGGCACCGGGGTGCAGGTTCCCGGGGAGCCGGCCACGTCGCAGCGGTGGCAGGGAGCGGTGCAGATATCGGCGCAGCAGACGCCGTCGATGCAGTGGCTGCTCTGGCACTGGGTGTCGGAGTTGCAGGTCTGTCCGTTGGGCAGATCTCCCACGCACTGGTTGTCGACGCAGGGTATGCCCTGCTTGCAATCCTGGTCGTCGTTGCAGGTGGTGGCGCACTGCAGGCAGGCTCCCTGCTGGCAGTCGTCGACGTCGGCGTAGATGCCGCAGTTGCTGTAGCAGTCCTGGCCCGACCACAGGCCGCCCTGGCAGGTGTACAGGTCGCCGGAGTAGCACAGCTGCTGGCCGTCGCCGACGGCGCCGCCGTCGGTCGCGGCGCAGGCGCCGGGATCCTCGCAGAACTTCTGGCCGTCCGGCGCCGGGGCGCAATTGCCCGACAGGCAATGCTTGTTCTCGCTGCAGCTTTCCCCGTTTTGCTTCTGGAACTTGCACACGCCCATGAAGCCGAAGGTGGGATCGCAGTAGGCGTCGGGATCGCATCCCTCGTCGCCGATGACGAAGCAGGCGAAGTCGTCGCAGTCGACGCACTGGCCCTCCTCGCAGGCGTGCACGTCGAGGTAGGCGCCGCAGTCGTCGAAGCAGCTTTGCACCGACCAGGTGTCGACGGCGCTGCAGGTGGCCACGTCTCCCCGGTAGCAGGTGACGGTGCCCGCGGCCACCGCCACCCGGTTGCCGTCGATGCAGTCGTGACCGGACAGATCGTCGCGGCAGCGGCCGGCGCCGCCCGGGTCGGGAGAGCAGATGCCCGAGTTGCAATCGCCGCCCGAGCTGCAGCCCTTGCCCTCCACCCCGGCCGGCAGGATGTCCTTGTACAGGCGCACGTCGTCGATGTAGATGTTGTTGCCGCCGGAGCTGCGCCCGCGCAGGGCCACCCGGGCATCGGCCAGGTTGGTGTACTGCCCCAGGGGGATGACGTGTTCCGTCCAGCCGCTGCCGTCGGTGCGGTAGAGGGTGACCACGGTGTAGAAGTGCTCACCGGAGTCGCTGCTCAGCTGGAAGTAGACCCGGTCGTTGTAGGAGGAGTAGTCTCCGTCGTGGTACATCCACAGGCGGCATTCGGCCACCTCGGCCCCGGTCAGGTCCAGCGCCGGCGAACTGATGCGCGCCTCGGCCCCGGAATCGGCGATGGAAGAGTTGAACTCCACCATGTGGCTGCCCTGCCGGGGCGAGCAGCTGGGGCTGCTTCCCGAGGACACCACCGACCAGTCGGGATAGATGTTGTAGTCGCTGCCGATGGTGGTCTCGCTCCAGGGCGAGATGGAACCGTCGAAGGTCTGCTGGTGTACCAGGGTCTGCGCCCGGGCGGCGGGCGGCACCAGCCCCGGAAGCGCGAGCAACATCGTGAAGCTGGCAAGCAGCATCGCCGGGCGTTCGCGCTGGCGACAACCTGACGAAATGGGCCACCGGCCCCGTGGCATGATACCTACCTTTCCCTACAGCCCCTCGATTTCGTTAGAGTTTAGGGGTGGCCGGGGGCTGCTGTCAAGCTGTTGCCGGGCGCCGGCGGCGGTATTCCAGCCAGCGGTCGATACCCAGCGCGCGGCGGTCGAACAGGGCGACGTAGGCGGCCAGCAACAGCCAGCCGCTGTCGCGCAGCACGGTCAGGTAGGAAATGGGATCGTCTTCGGCCACCGACTGGGAGGCGAAGCAGCCGCAGGACATGTCGAGCCCCCGGTGCAGGGCGCTGGCCAGGGCTACCAGGAACACCACCATCATGCCCGCGCAGGCCAGCGCCGCGCCGCGCGCGCGCCAGCCCAGGATGAGCATGAGCCCGGCGGCCAGCTCCACCCAGGGCAGGGTCAGGGCCGCCAGGTTGACCAGGGAAAGCGGCAGCATGTCGTAGGTGGCCACGTCCAGGGCAAACTCTGCCGGGTGGGCGATCTTGTGCAGGCAGGCGAAAACGAACACCCCGCCGAGATACCAGCGTGCCGCCAGGCCCAGCCAGGAATGGACCGGGTGGTTGATGAACCTATTCATGGCGTGCATCCTCCGGCCTGGGAGCGGCCGTCCCTTCCCGCAGCGCGGGCGCGCCCCCGCTGACGAAGAAGACATTGCGAAATCCCTTGCCGGAAAGTTCCCGGCCCAGCTGCTCGCCGCTGTCGGGGTTCTTGCCGTCTCCGTAGACGACCAGCCGGCGGGCCCGGCGGCGATTCAGCCGGAGATTCAGCTCGTCGAGAAGCTTTTGGGGCACCGGCTCCAGGTAGTCGAAGGGAATGTTGATGGCTCCTTCGAGATGCCAGGAGGCGTACTGCGCGGGCGAGCGGGCATCCACCGGCAGGCTGTCGGCGGCACGGACCATCTCGTCTCCGGGCTGACAGGGGGTAACCTCGCCTCCGGGCACCGGGCAGGGAACCAGGGTCTGGTATTCCTTCTCGGCCAGGTAGGGGATGCGCCGGGGATGAAACAGGTTCACCAGCAGGCCCAGGGCGCTGGCCACCAGGGTAAGTACCACTGCGTCGCGCAGCGCTCCGCCCAGCCCGGCCAGCAGGCCGGCAGGGATTTCACCGTTCTTGGCCCGACCCGTCATCAATGGCGGTTCTAGCGGCCGGGCTGCAGCCTGTCAAGCAGGCGCAGTCCCTCGCGGGCCTCCGCGGCGCGGGCGGGGTAGCGTTCGAGCACGCGCTGGTAGGCCCGCCGGGCCGCGGCGAGTCGCTGCAGCTTCACCAGGCAGGAAGCCTGGTCGAGCAGGGTCTCGGCGGCCAGCGGGTGGGCGGGAGCGGCGCCCAGCGCCCGCGAGGCGGCCGCCACCTGGCGGCGGCAGTCGCCGGCGTTCATCCAGGCGCGGGCCAGCAGGAACAGCGCCTGGTTGCGGGCACGGCCCGCCGGGGCCTGGTCGATATATTGCTGCAGCAGTCGTGCTGCCTGCCGGGGCCGGTTGTCACCGAGCAGCCGTCGGGCTTCTTCCAGAGCGCCGGCCTGTTTCTGCCCGTCGTCTGCGACGCTCTTGCCACTGGCGGCCCGGCGGGTGCGCGTGCCCGGGCGCGGCCGCTGTTCGGCGGCGACATCGGCAACGCTCCCCACGGCAGCTTCCTCTTCGGTCAGATCGAGTGCTCCTCCGGCCGCTGCCGGGGCGGGCGAGGCGGATGCCGCCGTCGCTGCCGGCGGCGGAGCGAAGACCCGGGATTTTTTCTTGGCGGCCGGTCGAGCCGGTACCGGGGCTTCTTTCCGACGGTAGCTGGCCGCCTCGTCGCGGTCATGCCGGTTTTCAGCGGGAACCTGCTGCGCGTCGGCTCCCGCAAGCCCGCCCCGCGGCTCCGGGGCCAGGCGGCTGCCGGTGTCGCCGGTGCTGGTAACCTCCCGCTTGGCCGGAGGCTGGCGCCGGGGGCGCTTGCGGGCGACGCGGGCCGGCCGGGGGGCGGGAGACTTGCTGGCGGCGGTCACGCGGCCGGCAGCGACGGCGGTATCCGGGCGGGGGATTTTCTTGTCCTTCTGTTCGCCTTCCGGTTGTGGAGATTGCGCCTCCGCCCGGGCCGGTAGCGGGGCCGCCGCCGGCTCCAGGGCCGTTGCCTTCTCCTCCTGGCGGGCGACCACCCCGTCGATGGTGACGGTGTCGGTCAGGGAGGAAGGCCGGGGACGCAGCTGCTGCCAGGAAAGCACCCCCACCACCACGGCCACCAGCCCGGCGGCAGCGGCGGCTGCCAGCGGCTGCCAGTGCTGCAGCCACCAGCTGCGTCGCGCCGGCGGCCGTTGGGCCAGTTGCCGGCGCGCCTGCTGCAGTACCGGCCCGGCCACGTCTTCGATCTCCAGGGCGGCGTTGTCGGCCCGAACCATCTCCAGCACGGCCTGCAGCTGGCGTACCTGCTCGCGGTGCTCCGGGCAACCGGCCAGGTGTTGCTCGAAGGCCTGCCGCCCGTCCTGGTCGAGTTCCCCGTAGAGGTAGTCGACCAGCATCTCGTCGGCCTGCCGGCAGCCGTTCTTTTTTCCGGTGTCGCTCATGACTAGAGCTCCACTCCCTGGGCTTCCAGGTTGGCCCTGAGGTTCTGCAGCGCGTAGCGCATGCGGCTCTTGACGGTGTTGAGAGGGGCGCCCACCAGGCGGGCGATCTCGTCGAAGGGCACTCCCTGCTCGCGCAGCAGAAACACTTCCTTCTGGTCGTGGCCCAGGGCTTCTATGGCCCGGCCGATGTGCCCGCGCAACCGCCGCTGGTGGGCACTTTCGTCCGGGGGGGTCTTCCCGGAGTCCAGGCGTTCCAGCAGGCTCATGCCTTCCTCCCGGGCCGGGCTGTCCAGAGACTGGTGGCGCCGGTGTTGCATGCGCCGGTGGTGGTCGATGCACAGGTTGCGGGCGATGGTGTAGAGCCAGGTGGTGAACTTGGAGCGCCTCTCGAAGCTGTCTCGCCGGGCCACCACCCGAAGGAAGACCTCCTGGACCAGGTCCCGGGCCACCTCGCGATCGGCCACGAAGCGGAAGACGAAGCGGTAGACCGGCGCCTGGTGTCTTTCGAGAAGGATCTCGAAGGCGCGCACCTGGCCCTTCTGGAATTGCCGCATGAGCTTTTCATCGCTCGACCTTTCCACTTGCCGGCCCGTTTCTCGGCCGGGCCTTGATGACTATTGACGCCCCACGGGCCCGGCCGGTCTGTAGAAATCGTCCTGCCGCCAGTTTCACTTCGCCACCGGCGCAGGCTAGCACGGCTTCCGGCGGGACTCAATCACTCGGCAGGCGCGGCAACTTGTCGTAGGAAAGGATTAGACGTACGTCGTGCGCGTAGGCACCACGGGGATTTTTCTCCAGGTAGAGCCGGTACATCCTGCGAGCCATCTGCTCCCGGCCCAGAAATTGATAGGCACTCCCGGCCAGGAGCCAGATGTCCGACTTGGGGCCCAGCCGTTTCTGTGCCTGCTCGAGCACCGCCAGGGCGGCTCCTTCCCGGCCCTGCTCGAACAGGCTCAGCGCCAGTCCGTAGTAGGCGGCGGCGCGGTCCGGGTACAGGTGCACGGCTCGGCCGAAGGCCACGGCCGCGACCCGGAAATTGCCCGTACCCAGCCGCTGCCAGCCTTTGCGCAGCAGCCGGCGATAGGGACCGCGGTAGGTATCGATGCCTCCCGAGCGCCGGGCCAGCAACTGCAGGCGCCGCCGCACCCGCTGCTCTTCACCGGGCAAGTCGATCGGGTTCGCCCCGACGCCGGCGGCCGCTGCTTCTGTGTCCTGGACCGGGCGAACGGGCCCGGGCGGCGTATCCATTGGTGCCGTGGCCACCGGGGCGACTGGCCGCCGCTCGGGTTCACGGGCCGGTAGCGCGGCAAACACCACCCCTCCCAGCAACAGCCCCCCCAGCAGGGCCAGGGGCAGATCCCGCAGCCACCAGGGCCGGAGGAGGGACGCATCTTCGGGACCGGTACTGTCCGGGGCCCGCAAACGGGCCAGGAAATCCTCCGTGACCTGGGGCAGGCACCACGGGGCCGCCATGTCGGGCCAGGCGACAGTCGTCGTGTTCCGGCAGGCAACGGCCCTTGCTGGCATGGAACTACCTCCAGTCGAGTATGAAGCAAGTCGCATGCCACTTCCACGACCCTCGGGACAACGTCCATGGTGCTGATGTTGTTGATTAAGTTATCAGCGGCCCGTCAAGTTGCCGGTGGTCTTTTTTACCCCGGCGGGTAGATGACAACCACGGTTGGCGTTCTTGCCTGCGTTCGTGAGGAGTGGTCGCAGACGTTTGACCGGCAACGAGTTGTTGTGTGAATATGGGGACGTGGACCATGCGCGGGAGATCGAGATGGAAGCCGAATCGCTGGAGCGTTTCTTCACCAATGCCCGGGTGCTGAGCGCCCTGGATGCCGAGGGCCGGCGCCGGCTGATGGAGGCCGCCGAGAAGCTGCATTTTGCCGACGGGCAGGAGGTGGTCCGGGAAGGAGAACCGGGAGATGCCCTGTATGTCATCGTCGACGGCAAGGTATCGGTGGTCATAGATGACCTGGGCAACAGCAAGGAAGTAGCCGAGCTGAGCGATGGGGCTCTGTTCGGGGAGATGGCGGTCATCACCGCCCAGCCCCGCTCGGCCACGGTTCTGGCCCGGGGAGAACTGGAGGTTCTGCGTATTCCCCGCCAGGTGGTGCTACGGGTGCTGGCGGACTACCCCCGCCTGAAGGAAATCATCGCCAAGCTGAGCGTGGCCCGCTCGGAGCAGACCCTGCAGAAGATACTCGAGGACTAGCCCACGGTTACAGCAACTGCTGCAACTTCTCGGCCCGGGCTCGCAGATCGGCCTCGCTGGCCGTCTGGGATATCGTGCGCAGGCGCTCCTTGACCGACAGGCGCCGGGGCACCTTGGCCAGGCCGGGCAGAACGACGGACATCTTGTCCACGGCCTGCAGCACGAGCGCCTCGTCGTCGTGCTCCAGGGTTCTCACCAGCACTTCCCAGTCGTCGGGCAGGCCGAATCGTTCCACCAGCTCGTCGATGGCCTGGCAAACGCCTTCACCGGCCGGGGCGTCGATCACCGCCCGCATCAGCTTCAGCTTGCCGGCGGCCCGGCGATTGACCCGCGGCCGGCGAGCGGCCTTCTTGGCCCGGGTGGCCGGTTCCTGCTGCTCCGGGGCGGCCTGCGACGCCTCTTCTGCTGCTGCTTCCCGGGCCTGGGCGGCCGGGTGCTTGCCCGCCTTCCGGAGCAGCTCACCGGCCAGGCCCTGGTCGAAGAGGCGGTCGAGATCCGCCTTGTAGCGTTCGTAACGAGTGGAATGCTGGGGAAGTTCCCGCTCACCGTTCTTGCGCTTGCGTCGACCGCCCGGGTTGTCACGCCGCCGGTCGATTTCACGCCAGCTTTGACGTTCAGCCATGCACACACTCTCCTGCCACCAAGGGAACTTGCTGTACAACCAGGAAATCCGACTTTCCCCCACCCGGCAACTTCCAATATAACGCCTGCCGCCGCCGGCGTCAACCCCGGGCTTGGTTTCAGCAGCAGGGAAGAGCGGGTTGTGACGTCTGCTTTCTATGGCGCGAGTTGTCCGGGAAGCGGGGGGCGATGCCGTTTGTTGACATCCTCGGGGTGACCGGTGCTAGGATGCCACCCGGCAGACGCCGCTCTGGCAGGAAGGAGATGACATCGTGATCAAGCCCGCCAGGATTGTGGTTCTTTTCCCGCTGCTGTTGCTGCTGGCCGGGAGGCCGGCGGCGGGGCGGGACTACATAACCATAAACGATCCCAACTTCCGCCCCTATCCCCTGGCCCTGGCTCCCTGGAAGGACCTGGGCGGCGGCCGGGACATCGTCGACAAGGGCTACGACATCCTGCGTTCGGACATGTCCATCACCGGGGTGTTCAAGCTGCTGGATCCCCGCTCCTTCATCGCCGATCCCCGGCAGGAGGGCCTGAGCTCCGCCTCCATCAAGTTTGCCGACTGGATCAACGTCGGTGCCGAGGGACTGGTAAAGGTGGGGGTGGTCAGGAAGGGCAAGGAAGTCATTCTCGACTGCCACCTGTTCGACGTGGCTGCCGGCAAGGAGGTGCTGGGTCGCAAGATCCGCGGCCCGGCCGGAGACCTGCGCCGCCTGGTGCACACCTTTGCCGATGCCCTGATCAGGCACTTCACCGGCACCCCCAGCGTGTTCTTCACCAGGATCGTCTTCGCCAAGAAGACCAACCAGCGCACCAAGGAAATCTGCATCATGGATTTCGACGGCTTTCACGAAAGCTGCGTGGTGCGCAACGGTTCCATCAACCTGCTGCCGGCCTGGAGCAGCGACGGCCGGGGGATCTTCTATTCTTCCTATCTGCACGGCGGGCCGCACCTGTACTACCTGGACCTGCGTACCCGCAAGAGCCGGGTGGTGAGCAAGTCCCCGGGCTTGAATATCGGCGTGTCCGCCTGCCCCGACGGCAAGCGCATCGCGCTCACCCTCAGCCGGGACGAAAATGCCGAGATCTACTCCATGAACACCGACGGCAGCAATCCCCGGCGCCTCACCCGCGACTGGGCCATCGATTCCTCCCCGGCCTGGTCACCCGACGCCAAGCGACTGGCCTTCGTCTCGGAACGGGCGGGCACCCCGCAGATCTACGTGATGCAGGCCGACGGCAGCGGCGTGCGCCGGCTCACCTTCAAGGGCAACTACAACCAGACACCGGACTGGTCACCGCGCGGCGACTGGATTCTCTTCAACGCCCGCGACGAGCGGCTGGTCTACGATATCTTCCGCATCAACCCGGAAAGCGGTGAGATCGTCCGGCTCACCCAGGACCAGGGCCACAACGAGCATCCTTCTTTCAGCCCGGACGGAAACCTGGTGGTGTTCTCCTCCACCCGCACCGGCGAGTCCAAGCTCTACATCATGAATGCCGATGGCACCAACCAGCGGCTGATCTCGCGGCGCAAGGGCGAGTACACCACTCCGGAGTGGGGGCCATGGCTGGAAAAATGAACCGCTGCTGGCCGCTGCTGGTGCTGTTGCTGGCGGCCGGCTGTCCCAAGAACATTCCCCAGGCCGAGATCGACGCCACCAAGACGGCCCTGGCCGGCCTGGACGAGACTGCCGATTGCGCCCCGGAGACGACCCGCGCGGCCCGGGAGATGTGGGAAAACGCCCAGGCGCTGCTGCGCGAGGAACGTTTCGAGGAGGCCAAGACGGCCCTGCTGGCCGCCCGCCGCCTGGCCGAGAAGGCCCGCCAGGAGTGCCAGGAGAAGAAAAAACGCCAAGCCGCCGCCAAGCCGCCGCCACCCGCGGCCCCGGCCCCGCAACCGGCAGCCGCCAGCACCGAGCTGCCGGCCGGCCCGGACAAGCTGCAGACGGTGTTTTTCGGCTTCAACGAGGCTCGCCTCACCGACGAGGCCCGGCAGCGGCTGGAGCAGAACGCCGAGTACCTGCGCCGGCACCCCGCGGTGCGCGTGCAGGTAGAAGGACACTGCGACGAACGGGGCAGCACCGAGTACAACCTGGCCCTGGGCGAGCGCCGGGCCCTGGCGGTGAAGGGGTTCCTGGTCAAGCTGGGCATCGAGCCCGGCCGGCTGGAGATCATCTCTTACGGCGAGGAGCGGCCGCTGGACCCGGGTTCGGGTGAGCAGGCCTGGGCCCGCAACCGCCGCGCGGAATTCCGCGAACTCAAGTAAGCGCATCTCCTGCCGATGAAACCGTTGCAGACGCCAGGGAGGACGACGTCCATGGATCTGACCATCGAGCGGCTGGGTCCGGCCAGGATTCATTCCCCGCTCAACCTCTCAACCCAGCTGGGCGACCAGGTGTGCAATTTCGTTCCCGACGACGAAAAGATTCTCTACGACGTGTCGCTGAGTGCCTGCCGGACCTGTCGCCGGGAAGGCGCGGAGACACTGCCGCTGGCCTTCGAGCGGGCCGGCCCGCGCGAGAAGATCTACTTCGATCCCAGCAAGGTGCGGGCGGCGGTGGTCACCTGCGGCGGCCTGTGCCCGGGCATCAACAACGTCGTGCGCGCCCTGGTGATGGAGCTGACCTATCACTACGGGGTGAGGCACATCTACGGTTTTCGCTTCGGCTACGCCGGCATGGTACCCGATTTCGGCTACGACGTGCTCGATCTCACCCCCGAGCTGGTGCGCGACATCCACCACGACGGCGGCTCGTTGCTGGGCTCCTCGCGCGGGCCCCAGGACCCGGAGGTCATGGTGGACACCCTGGATCGCATGGGCATCGGCATCCTGTTCACCATCGGCGGCGACGGTACCCACCGCGGCGCCATGGCCATTCACGAGGAGATCTCCCGGCGCGGGTTGAAGATAGCCGTGGTGGGCATTCCCAAGACCATCGACAACGACATACTGCTGGTGGAGAAGACCTTCGGCTTCGAGACCGCCTTCTCCATCGCCATCGAGGCCATCCGCGCCGCCCACGTGGAGGCCTCGGGGACTCCCAACGGGGTGGGACTGGTACAGCTGATGGGGCGGCACTCGGGCTACATCGCCGCCAACGCCGCCCTGGCCGAGCCCGATGTCAACTGCGTGCTGGTGCCCGAGGTGCCCTTCGTCATCGACGGCGAGCGGGGCCTCGTCGCCTGGTTGCGCCGGCGCCTGGAAAAGCGCGGCCACGCCGTCATCGTGGTGGCCGAGGGGGCCGGGCAGGAGTTCCTGGGAGGCAACCACAGCACCGATGCTTCCGGCAACGTCGACCTGGCCGACATCGGCCTGTACCTGAAGCAGCGCCTCACCAGCGAGCTGAAGGCCGCGGGCGTGTCGCACAGCCTCAAGTACATCGATCCTTCCTATATCATCCGCTCGGCCCCGGCCAATCCCAACGATTCCCTGTTCTGCGCCACCCTGGCCCAGAACGCCGTGCACGCGGCCATGACCGGGCGCACCGGCATGCTGGTGGGCATCTGGCACAACATCTTCACCCACGTGCCCATCGCCGCGGCCGTGTCCGGGCGCAAGCTCATCGACCCGGAAGGAGAGCTGTGGCGCTCGGTGCTGGAGATCACCGGCCAGCCGGCCGCCTGGCAGTGACACCCGGACCGCGGGTCGACACCTCGCCATTCATAGCAACTGCATGTGTTTCAAGGTGTTGGCGGCACGTTTCATCCATGGTCGACATGGTCGACAGTCGACCATGTCGATCCTGAGACCCGGTGTGGCGCGGCATGCAACGCGGGACTGTCCCGCGGGTTTCAAGTTGTCAGGCCGCAGACTCGGCGGCGACGTCCCAGCCGGGAAAGACCAGCACCGCGGGATGGCACTTCAGGGCCCGCGCCAGCACCTTGGCTCGTTCCACTCCGAGCCTGACGCGGTCGTTTTCGATGGCGGAAATCGTCGACTGGGGAATGCCGGTAAGGGCCGCCAGCTGGTTCTGGCTCATCTCCTGCAGTTCCCTGATGATGCGCACCGACTGGCCCACCGACACCTCGACGTGTCGTCGGGCCGGGCGATACCGTTGACGTGCCATGGCCTACTTCCTCCGGTAGTCGTGGGCGGTGATGTCCACGACCTCGACCAGGATTTCCCGGCCCACCACCCGGTAGATCACCTGCTGCTTTGCTCCCAGGCGTGAGCTGCGGTGCTGCTTCCACTTGCCGTGCAACACCTCGTCGTGAAACCCCTTGATAAGGCGCAATCCCGCCGGGCCGGAGATGCGCACGATGTCTTTCCACTTCTCGTAGCGCCGCAGCACCTCGAGCGGGAGGCGTCGGACGAGGCGGCCGATGCGCTGGTGTTCGTACACCTCACACATAACACTTAGTTACTATACTATTTATGGTATGTCAAGGGCACCTGCGAATGACCACAATGAGGCCCGGCGCCGACCGGGCAATGGGGGTGGGGTGTAAGGTCGCCGCTGCCAGGCTTCTTGAGCTGTGGTTCGTGCACCGGGGGAGGTAATAGTCCACTACCTGTTGAGCGGGATTAGCCAGAAGTT
>QMME01000037.1 GCA_003647095.1 Deltaproteobacteria bacterium | reverse complement strand
CTCGAAAAGAACACTCACAAGAGTTCTCTGGGGTCTTGCTAAAGCCTCCAGCGTGGGGCGCAGTGTATGCAGGCCCCTGGGGCCTGTCAAGAGCAAAATCACTCCGGCCCGCAAAAAACGGGGCCGAGCGGATACCCGTAGCGCTGAAACCCTTGCCAATACTGGTCAAAAGACGGCCCTCAACCGCTCATGGCTTGCAGTACCTGCTGCAGGTCGGCGATTCCCGCCCGGCCTCCCAGCACGCGACACTTGAGACCGGCAGCGGCCGAGGCGAAGCGCATGCGCTCGCGCAGGCCCCAGCCCTGCAACAGGCCGTAGATGTAAGCACCGTGATAGACATCACCGGCCCCGGTGGTATCCACTGCCTTCACCGCCAGCGCCGGCACGATGTAGGTCTCGCCGTTTTCCATGCCCACCGAGCCGTCCCGGCCAATGGTAATCACCACCGTGGTCGGACCGTGCTCGGACAGCAGGCGCAGGCTCTCGGCCAGGGTTCCCGAGGCGGTTTCCGAGGCGAAGCGCTCCGAGGCGATCAGGGTATCGGTGTTGCCCAGCAACTCTTGCCAGCCCTCGCGCGGAGTACCGGCGTCGAGTACCACGTGCACGCCGTGCTGCCGGGCATGGCGGGCCGCGGCTATCTGGGCCTGCGGGTGGATGCCGTCCAGGTGCAACACCTTGGCCTGGGCAATCAGGTCCAGGTCGAGTTCCTCGGGCTGCAGGGCGGAGACGTTGCCGCGGGTCCAGAAAATCGTACGCCGGGCGCTCTCCCTTTCCACGGCAATGAAACTCATGGGTGAGACCCGGTCGCGTTCCACCACCAGCGAACCGGTGTCCACTCCTCCCTCGCGCAGACCGTGGCGGATGAAAATGCCGAAGTCGTCGTCGGAGATCTTGCCGATGAAGGCGCAGCTGATACCGTAGGTGGACAGGGTAACCAGGGCGGTGGCCACCGGCCCGCCGCCCTGAATGGAAAACTGATCCAGTTCCACCTTGCTATCGACCTCGGGATAGCGCTCCATCAATCCCAGGTAGTCTACGGCGCAGTGTCCGACACCAACAACTTCGAAGGCCATTGGGCATTCCCTTTCTCCCCGAGTTCTTCGCCGCCCATGCTAGGCAACCCGGCCCGGCGCGTCAAGTGCCGGCGGCAACGGCGAGCACCTCGCCCCGGGGATTGGATTTTTCCCTCTCATCTGCTACATTGCCACCATCTACTGGCAGGCGTTTCCACAACCCTGGAGCAAGGCTATGAGTGAATCGAGACTGCCCAAGATCCTGGTGGCCGACGACGACCTGGAAATCCAGAAGATGGTGCGGGCGGCGCTGACCACCATCGGCGCCCGGTTGATAACCGCCGCCGACGGCAACGACGCCCTGGACAAGCTCCGCCGGGAGAAACCCGACCTGCTCATCCTCGACGTCATGATGCCGGGAAAGAGCGGCTGGGAAGTCATGCGCGAGCTGCGCCAGGACGAGGCCCTCAAGGGCACGCGGGTGCTCATGCTCACGGCCATCGGCCAGAACGTCAACGAGGCCACCTCGCCGCTGATCGGCGCCGACGATTACCTGGACAAGCCTTTCAACTTCGATGAACTGGCCGAACGGGTAAGAAGCCTGCTCGACCAGAATTGACAGGAACGGTCTGCTCCCGTGCGCCTGTGTGTCCTCGGCTCCGGCGGAATAGAACCCGACCCGCAACGCTCCGGTCCCGCCTACCTGGTCGACAGCGGCCGGCTGAAGATCCTGCTGGACCTGGGCCCCGGTGCCCTGCGCCAGCTGGCACGAGCGGGTACGCCGGCGGACGGTGTCTCCGTGCTGTGCCTGACACATCGACATCCCGATCACCACGCCGAGCTGTGGCTGCTGCTGCAGCTGCTCCGCACCCACGGCCGCCGGCAGGCGCTGTCGCTGCTGGCCCCGGAGATCTTCGCCGAGTACCTGGAGTTCTTCGCTGGCTGGGGTCGCGACCACCGGGTCGAGCTGCCTTTCAACCTGGACAGTCACTGGATGCCGGGCAGCCGGCGCTTCACCGGGGTGCACATCAGCGGCCGGCTGGTGCCGCACGTGGCCGGCAGCGTGGGCTATCGCCTGGAGGGAAACGGCCGGGTACTGGTGTTCACCGGCGACTGCGGCCCCGGCGAGGAGGTGGTGCGCCTGGCCGCCGGAGCCGACCTGCTGCTGTGCGAGTGCAGCCTGCCGCCGGGTGCCCGCTCGGCGGCACACCTGGCCCCGGAGCAGGCGGCGGAGATCGCCGCCCGGGCCGGTGCCCGGCGGCTGGTCCTGACCCACCTGCCGCCGCACGCCGACCCGGAGCAGATCCTGCCCGCCTGCCGGGACCGGGGAGTGGAGGCGGTACTGGCGTCCGACCTGGAGTGGTTCGAGGTCTGACCGTCGCTCACTCCGCCGCCAACCGTCCCGGGCTGCTGCAGGGTTGCCCCCGCTGCAGGTACCAGTTGTCCTCGCCGTCGGGCTGCAGCGGATCGCGCCGTTGCAGCGAGCAACCCTCGTGGTCGGAGCTGTCCAGCCAGCCGCCGTAGCGATCCTGCTCCCGGCCCGCGGCGTCGATCAGCACCAGTGTCTCGCCGGCGGAGTTGCGCAGGCCGCGGCTGGTCAGGGAGGCGTGATCGGAGCACCACAGCGCCACGCCATCGTCCAGGTCGTCCGGGGGAACGAAGTCACGACCCACCAGCAGGGCCACCCGGCCACTCGCCAGCAAACGCGATTCCCGACCCGGGCAAGGCTGCAGCTCGTCACCGGGCGAGCTGCCGCCGCTGTCGTCGAGACGCCAGCCGGAGAGATCGAGCTCTTCGCCGGTAAGGTTCACCACCTCGACGAATTCTCCCCGGGCCTCCACCCCGGCCGGGTTGGCCAGGATCTCGTTGAGGCGCACTCCCCCGGTCCGGGTACGGAACTCCCCCAGCCAATGGGTATTGACCCCCAGGGGCCGGCCCGCCTCGTCCAGGCCGGGCCTGTCGACCAGGGGGTTGCCGGCGCGGTCGGTGAGCGCCGCGGAGACGACCACGGTGTAGTCACGGCCCGGCTCGAGACGCTGTTCGGGAACCAGTCGCACCTGCTGCCCGTCCAGCAGCACGCTCACCGTGCAGGGCAGGCAGCGGGCGGCCCGTTTCTGCCCCAGCGGCGGCTTGTCCAGGTCGGCCAACAACTCGGCATCCACCTCGGCGCCGGGCAGCAGCACCACCAGCCCGTCCCGCTCGCCCAGCAACACCGGCTCGCTGAACAGCACGCTCACCTCGCTGTCGAGAGGAACCTGCTCGCCGCGGGGAGTCATCTCCAGCACCACCGGGGGGATGCGGTCGCCGGCGGGGGGTTCGAGCTGCAGGCAAGCGGATAGCAACGAGCCGGCAGCCACCAGCACGATACCGCCGCGCCGGTTCACGGCCGCACCCCGCACCAGCTACCGCGAAAGCACCCCCCCGTCCAGGCGTCCAGCAGCGCCGTCAGCTCGAGCAGGCGCCAGCGTACCGCCCGGACGCCGCGCCCGGATCGAGCCGTCAGCAGGCGGCGGCGTTCCAGGTAAAGGGCGATCACGCTGGTGGCTATCTCCATGCGTTCGAGTGCGCGCTGGGCCGAGGCCCGGGCCTCCTGCAGCTCGGCCCCGCGCCACACCGTCCCGGCCAGGTCCCAGCTCAGGCTCACCTGCCAGGACCAGCCGTCGTCCTGCTGCAGCTGGTCCACGGTGGTGCCCTGCTCGTAGCGCCAGCTCCAGCGCCCGCCCAGGTCCTTGGAAAACCCGCCGCTGAGACGCGGCAGCCAGCCGGCGGCCCGGGCCCGGGCCAGCCGGGAGCGGTCCCGCTCGGGCTGCAGCCCGGCCTGCTCCCAGGCCCGGTGCACCACCCGCTCCAGGGCCGGTTCCCGGCCCAGGCAAGGATCGAGCCCGCGCCCGCCGGGCGCGGCCGTCGCCGGAGCGACCCCTTCGCTCAGGTCGAGCGCCAGCTCCTGCCCGGGCTCCTCCGTGGCCCGGACCACCGCCGCAGACAGCATGAACAGTGTCCCCGACACCAGCAAGGTACGTCCCCAGGTTTTCATTCCCCTTCCCTCCTTTCCTCACGGTTTTGGCAATCCTTCCAGTATCTCGTCGCGAACCCGCCCGAGCATGCTCCGGCAGCGCTCCCGGCCGGGCCTGCACCAGCGCCTGGCGAGCGCGGCAAACCCGGCGATGACGCGCCGGCGCGCCCGGCTGGCCCGGCGCCGGGCGTCCTCCCGGCCGGGATGAGTTCTCAGGACCCGCGCCGGCAACCAGGTCAGGCGCAGCCAGAACACCACCTCCTGCTGTCGCCAGCCGCCCGGCGACGCCCCCGAGAGCTTCCCGGCCAGCCTGGTGGTCTGGCTGGCCCCCACCTCCAGTCCGGGCAACAGCAGCCGCCACGAGCCCGTGCCCGCGCAACCGCCCGTGCCGGCCAGCACCACGGCTCCCAGTCCCAGCAGCGTCGCCCATTTGCCAAGCGTCCCCATCATGACGACGAAAATGTTAAGCAAATCCCGTGCCAGCACGAGGCCACTGCTAACTCACCGGAAAACAACAACCCCGCCTCGACCGCCACGGAGTCGAAGTGCCCGGGGTGTACGAAAACCGGACACTGCCGGCCACCCGGGACTGTCCCCGGCCACCCTGAAACACCCACATAGACCTCACCCCCGCACGGTACCCGGCTTCACCGACTGCCCCTCTCCATTGTGGAGAGGGGCTCCGGCATTCACGACATACGCCCCGCACCGGCACGGCTCCTCCGTCCCTCTCTTCTGCCCTTGGCAACGACTCTTCGGGGCGGTATAAAGTCTTCGCCGGTAACCGAGGGGGCGACGAGGAGACGGAACATGGCACTAGACTTCGACCTGAGCGAGGAGCAGCAGATCCTGCGCGAGAGCGTGCGGCGGTTTGCCGAGGCGGAGATCAAGCCGCTGGCCGCCGAGCTGGACGACAAGGAGGAGTTCTCCTACGAGACCATGAAACGCATGGGCGAGATGGGCCTTTTCGGAGTGTTCGTCTCTCCCGAGTACGGCGGGCAGGGGCTCGACTATGTTTCCTACATCATCGCCGCCGAGGAGATCGCCCGCGTAGACGGCTCCCACGCCGCCACCGTGGCCGCCGGCAACTCGTTGGGCATCGGTCCCCTGTACTACTTCGGCAGCGAGGAGCAAAAGAGGAAGTACCTGCCCAAGCTCTGCAGCGGCCAGGCCCTGTGGGGCTTCGGCCTGACCGAACCGGACGCCGGCTCGGACGCCGGCTCCTCCCGCACCACCGCCGTGCTCGACGGCAACGAGTGGGTGATAAACGGCTCCAAGATCTTCATCACCAATGCCTCCACCGACATCTCCCTGGGGGTGACGGTGCAGGCGGTAACCGGCCGCCGACCCGACGGCCGGCCCGAGCTGACCTGCCTGCTGGTGGAGCACGGCACCCCCGGATTCGAGGCCCGGCCCATGCACGGCAAACTGATGTGGCGCGCCTCCAACACCTCGGAGCTGTTCTTCAACGATTGCCGGGTACCGCGCGACAACGTGCTGGGCCAGCAGGGCGAAGGGTTTCACCAGATGCTGTCGACCCTGGACGGCGGCCGGCTGTCCATCGGCGCGATGGGACTGGGTTGCGCCCAGGGAGCCCTCGACCTGGCCCTGGCCTACGCCCGGGAGCGCGTCCAGTTCGGCAAGCCCATCTGCAAGTTCCAGGCGGTGGCCTTCAAGCTGGCCGACATGGCCACCCAGGTGGAACTGGCCCGCAACCTGCTCTACAAGGCCTGCTGGCTGCGCGATTGCCATCGTCCCTTCGCCCGCGAGGCGGCCATGGCCAAGCTCTATTGTTCCGAGGTGGCCCGGCGGGTTGCCACCGAGGCGGTACAAATCCATGGTGGCTACGGGCTGATGAAGGAATACCACGTGGAACGCTTCTACCGCGACGCCAAGCTGCTGGAGATCGGGGAGGGAACCAGCGAGGTACAGCGCATCGTCATCTCGCGCCACCTCGGCTGCTGATCCCGGCTTTTGGTTTGACAGCGAGGGCCCGGCCACCGTATCGTCACCTCGAGCAGCGAACTGGGAGTGGAGATGAAAGACAGCCTGCTGGCATCCTGCCTGTGTCTGGCTCTGGGACTGGCCCCCGGCTCCAGTGCCGCCGAGCGAGGACCGCGAACCTACCTGGCGCGCGATTCCGCCGGCGCCGCCGCCACCCCGGCCCTGCCTTCCCCCGGCACGGCCCGCGAGCGACGCAGCCCCTGGCTGGCCGGGCTGCTGGCGGTGGTACCCGGCGCCGGGCAGATGTACAACCGGCAATGGACCCTGGGGGGGATAATCCTGGCCGCCGACATCGGCCTGTACCTGGCGGCAGCGGCCACCGCCGGCCTGCTCGATCCCCATTCCAGCGCCGATTTTCGCTGGGACTCGGCCTTCCTGCTCTCCCTGGCGGCGGGCATTCACCTGGTGGCGGCCTTCGACGCCGTGCTGGAGGTGCAACGCCACAACCGCAACCTGGCCCGCTGGTCGGTGAGCATCCTGCCTCACCGCCGGGGCCTGGGCCTGGCCTACGGATTTTCCTTCTGAACACGGGCTGCCCCGGGGCAAACCAACATCAGGGAAAACGGCGCCGGACGCCGGCGGAGGGCTATAGCCCTCACTTCAGTGTGAACAGGGTCTTGACCAGGTAGTGCACGGCGGCCGGATCGTCGCTGCGCACCGACAGGAAGCGCACCCCCATGCCGTTCTGGCGGGGGTCGGGGTGATCCACCACCACCCGGGCCACCTCTCCGGACAGCTCCAGCTTGCCGCCACCCAGGCGTGCCGGCAGTTGCAGGATGATGTCGATGGCGGTACCCACTTCCGGGGGAACGAAGGTCCTGATGAAGATTCCCTCCGCGGAGATGTCCACCGACAGGTTGCCGTACTCCTGGCCTCCCAGGCGGTAGGTAATCATCGAGGCCAGGGGTACTCGCCGCGAGGTACGGCGACCGCGCCCTTTCTTGCCGGCTGCCACCATGCCGGCATGATAGCCGCTGGCACGGCCCGGATCAAGTCCGGGAGATTCCCAGATTCCCCCGGGAGATTCCCCAGGCCGGATAGCTAGCCCAGCCGATAATGCGGAATGTAATGAAGGATTATGGTTGAGGACAGATCTGCCAGCCACACATTAATATACACTGTGGACAGCAAAGTGTATTGAAGGGAGTGGGACAATAGATACAGCCACAATTGTAGATTCCACACCATCCACAGAATGGTTCACCACCGACCTTTTCCCGACTTGCGCCCCGAACCGAGAATCCGAAAGGCTGCTCTGGAGAGCCCAGCTTTACATCGGCCAGCACCTCGCGACGCGGCAGGGTGCCGTCCATTACGACAGCCTCGATCCTGATCCCGTTATCCCTCTTGTCCGGAGCTGGTACGCTCACGCGCGGCCCGGCCAGCTTCATGTCGGCATAGACGGTTGCCGCCGGCTTGCTCATGGACAGGGCCCTTAGGATATCAAAGAGTATCCTGGGATAGGCGTTGGAAAGAACCGCCAGGAGGTGATTGTGACTGGGCTCGGAGTAGACATCGAGTTGCACCATCTGCACGTCCTTGTCTCCCTGCTGGATTTTCAAGGATAGCACCAGTGATGAACCGTGTCTTTCTCCGCGCAGCATCACCAGGGAATCCTGCTCGCCATCGCTTGTCTCGCCGGCGACGGCGCTGACGTCGCCGTGCCGCTGCTTGCCGTTTCTGCACGCGGTATTTCCCCGGTCACCCGCTCGAACGTCCTCCGATACCGTCGCGCAGAGCAGTACCAGCAATGCAATTCCGCAAGCACTTCTCCGTACACCCCGGGCATTCATCATGACCTACCTCCCCTATGGAAGTTGATATTGCAATTGTGTGTAGAAAAAAAAAATACTCGATGTCAAGCATTTTTCGTACCGCCACAATTACATTGTGGTCGACCGATTCTGCCAGCAGATTCCCGGAGGTGTGAGAAAGCGGCAGTAGCCGTGGTATAAATACGTCGGTGACCATTTTCCAAGCGCCGACGCGGAGATTGCGGCCGAGGTGGCAAATCAAGGATTGAACCGTCCCGGCCGTTGTGCTAGGGCAATAGCGGTCCGGTGCCGGTAACGCCCGGGCCGGGAGGCGAGGCAGATGACGGTGCAGCTCATCATGGCCATACACAATCACCAGCCGGTGGGCAACTTCGACTCCGTCTTTGCGCAGGCCTGCGAACGCTGCTACCGGCCGCTGCTGCAGGCGCTCGAGCACCATCCCGGTGTCGAGCTGGCCATGCATTTTTCCGGCCCCCTGCTCGAGTGGCTCGAGGACAACCAGCCCGATCTCATCGACCAGCTCGGTCGCCTGCACGAACGCAACCGGGTGGAGATGCTGGGCGGCGGCTTCTACGAACCCATGCTGTCGGTGCTGCCCCGCGACGACGCCCTGGGCCAGCTGGAGATGATGCGCCAGTATCTGGAGCGGCGCTTCGGGGCCAAGGCCAGGGGCATCTGGCTGACGGAGAGGGTTTGGGAACCCGAGCTGGCCAGCCTGCTGGCCGAGGCCGGAGTCGATTACACCCTGGTAGACGACACCCACTTCTTCTACGCCGGCATGGAGCCTCGCCGTCTCACCGGCTACTACGTCACCGAGAAGGCCGGGCAGACGCTGGCCATCTTCCCCATCGACAAGGGTCTGCGCTATGCGATCCCCTTCCGGCCGGCGGGCGAGCTGGTGGCGGAGCTGGAACGGGCAGACGACGGGCGGGAAGAAACCTGCGGGCTGGTCTACGGCGACGACGGCGAGAAGTTCGGCATCTGGCCGGGAACCCACGAATGGGTGTTCGGCCAGGGCTGGCTGGACGACTTTTTGACCCGGCTGGAGCAGAGCCGGGTGGAGACGGTGCCCCCGGGACGATTCCTGGATCGCCAGCGGACCTCGGGACTCATCTACCTGCCCACCGCCTCCTACGAGGAAATGCTCACCTGGGCCCTGCCGGCCGAGGCCATCGCTCGCCTGCAGCAGCTTCAGGCCGAGCTGGAGCGGCAGGGGCTGCTCGAACAGGCCCGGCCCTTCCTGCGCGGCGGCCTGTGGCAGAACTTCATGGTCAAGTACCCCGAGGCCAACCACCTGCACAAGAAGATGCTGCACGCCAGCGGCAAGCTGGCCGAGGCCCTGGCCGCCGACGAACTCGACCCGGAGTCTCCCCAACTGCAGCAGGCCCGGCGCCTGCTCTACCGCGGGCAGTGCAACTGCGCCTACTGGCACGGCCTGTTCGGCGGGCTGTACCTGCCCCACCTGCGGGATGCCATATACCGTAACCTGATAGCCGCCGAGGATGAGATCGATCGCCTGCAGCAAGGCGAGGAGGACTGGATCAGCTTCGAGGAGGAAGACTTCGACGGTGACCGGGCCGACGAGATCCTGGTCGAGAACCGCTGGCTGAACGTCTACGTCGATCCTTCCCGGGGCGGTTGCCTGACCGAGATAGATCATCGCCCCACCCGCTTCTGCCTCAGCAACACCCTGACCAGGCGTATCGAGGGCTACCACCGGGAGATCCTGGAGGCCAGCGGGGAGCAGCACCAGCCAGCCGGCGACCAGGACGAGGCCCCGCCGGCCAGCATCCACGACCGGGTTCGCCTGATCGATCCCGGCCTGGGGGAGAGACTGGTAGCCGACAACTGCTGGCGGCGTTCTTTCCTGGACCGTTTCCCGGCTCCTGACACCACCCTGGAGCAGCTCTACCAGGGCACTTACCGGGAAGAAGGTGACTTCCTGGATGCTCCCTATCACCTCGAACAGGCCAGCATCGACGAGGACGGCGACTGTGACTTCATCATGCTCATGACCCGGGCGGGCTGCATCGAGCGCGATGGACGGCGCTGGCAGTTGCTGCTGGAAAAGCGCCTGGTGGTGGCCGCCGACCGGGCCGATCTGCGAGTGGAGTACCGTCTCCGCAACACCAGCAATGAACCCCTGTCTCTGTGCTTCGCCCCCGAGCTGAACCTGACCCTGCTGGCCGGTGATTCCCCCGACCGGCTCTACGAGTTCGCCGGGTTGATCGGTCCGGGCCCGCGCATGCGCAGCATGGGCGAACTGGACCAGGCCACCTGGTTCGCCCTGGTCGACCACAGCCAGCACCTGCGGGTACGCCTGGAGTTCGACCCGCCGGCCACCGTCTGGCGCCACCCGGTGGAGACGGTATCGCAATCGGAAACGGGCTTCGAACTGCTCTACCAGGGCTCGGCGATACTGCCCTGCTGGCGCCTGCAGCTGGTAGCCAACCAGACACACGTGGTTTCGGTCAGGCTGCAGCTGCAAACCATCAGCGCCGACAGCGTGGTTCCCCTGGAACCCCCGGCAGCAGGCTAGGCGGGTACTTCATGCAGATCCTCTTCGCCACATCGGAAGTAGCCCCCTTCAGCAAGACCGGCGGCCTGGCCGACGTATCGGCCTCCCTGCCCGCGGCCCTGGCGGAACTGGGCCACGATGTGGTGGTGGTGTCGCCGTTGTATCGCTCGGTTCTCCAGGCCGGCCACAAGCTCAACCGGCGCCGGCTCAAGATCGCCACCCGGGTCGGTGACAAGGCCATCCAGGGCGGAGTGTTCGAGCTGCGTCCCGCTCCCGGCCTGAGCTTGATGTTCATCGACCAACCCAGCCTGTTCGACCGGGAACAGCTCTACGGCCAGGACGGTGTCGACTATCCCGACAATGAACGCCGCTTCGCCTTCTTCTGCCGGGCGGTGCTGGAGCTGTGCCGGGTGGCCGGACTGGCTCCCCAGGTTATCCACCTCAACGACTGGCAGACGGGTCCCGTGGCCGCCCTGTTGCAATCCGAGTACCGGGAACGACCCGAGCTCAATGCCACCGGGACCCTGATGACCATTCACAACCTGGGTTTCCCCGGCCTGTTCCCTCCCGGGGCCATGATGACCCTGGGCCTTAACTGGGACCTGTTCACACCTTCGGGGCTGGAGTACTTCGGCAAGGTCAGCTTCCTGAAAGCGGGCCTGGTCTTTGCCGACCAGCTTACCACCGTCAGCCCCCGTTATGCCCGCGAAATTCAAACGCCCGCTTTCGGTTGCGGCTTCGAGGGGCTCTTGCAGGAACGGGCCGGTGACCTGAAGGGCATCCTCAACGGCGTGGACTACGACCAGTGGGATCCCGCCCACGACGAGCACCTGGCCGCCCGTTACTCGCTGGAGGATCTGTCCGGCAAGGTCGCCTGCAAGACCGACTTGCAGCGCCTGGCCGGCCTGGAACTGGAGCACGACCTGCCGCTCATCGGGGCCGTATCCCGGCTCACCGCCCAGAAGGGCTGGGACGAATTCATCGAGCAGGCCGAGCAGTTGCTGGAGTTGCCGGCCCAGTGGGCCGTCCTGGGCTCCGGCGATCCGGCACTGGAGGAAGGCCTGCGGGCGCTGGCCAACAGCCATCCCGGGCGCCTGGCCTTCTTCTCCGGCATGCAGGAGCAACTGGCGCACCGCCTGCAGGCCGGTGCGGACATGCTGCTGGTGCCTTCCCGCTACGAACCATGCGGCCTGAACCAGCTCTACGCCCTGCGCTACGGAACCATTCCCATCGTTCGCGAGGTGGGTGGCCTGGCCGACACCATCGACGACGTGGCCGGGGGCGAGGGCAACGGCTTCGTCTTTCCCGTCGGGCAGCCCCAGCAGATGGTGGCAGCCGTACGCCGGGCCCTGGAGCTGTTTGCCGATCGAGCCGCCTGGCACCGGCTCATGCAAACCGCCATGGCCCAGGATTACTCCTGGCGCCGGCCGGCCCGGCAGTATGACCTGCTCTACCGCCAGGTGGCCGGCTTGCGCCAGGAATAGCACCGGCAGCGGATACTTTGACGGCAAAGAACGTGAATGCTACCATGGCCGGCACGTAGCGTGGGAGGTAGTCCGTGGGTCTTCAGGGCAGCCTGGATACCATGTCGGCCTTGCAGCTGGGTCGCTTCCTGGCCGAGAAGTCGGCCAGCGGCACCCTGGTGATCCGCCGCCAGCAGGTCAGCAAGACCATCGCCCTGGACTCCGGCCGGGTAATCAACGCCGCCTCCACCGACCCCCGGGAGTACTTCGGCCAGTTCCTGGTCAACTTCGGCATCATCAGCGAAGACCAGTTGCAGAAGGCCTTCGAGACCCAGCAGGAGACCAAGGTCATGCTGGGCAAGATCCTGGTAATGACGGGCATCGTCTCCCAGGAACAGATCCACCGCATGCTGGAGCTGAAGATCCGCGAGAGCCTGCTGGATGCCTTCCTCTGGGACCAGGGACGTTTCGATTTCCAGGACGGCCTGGTGCGTGACGAACAATCGGTGGTACCGGCAGCGGTGGAACTGGCGGCCCTGTGCCAGGAAGGCGAACAGCGCCGCCGCCTGCTGGTGGAGATCCGCGGCCTCATCCCCGACAACAACTGCCGCTTCCGTTGCCACGACCAGGCCATTCCCGCCAACCTCGACCAGCGCTCTGCCAGCGCCGCCATGCTGCGGCTGGCCCGCGAGGGCAGCTCGGTGGCGGAGATCATCCTGCGCTTCCACTCGGTGGACTTTCCCATCCTCAAGGGCCTGTACGACATGGTTCGCCAGGGCTGGCTGACGGTGGAAGCCGCCGCCGGGTCTCCGCCCGACGACGACATTCCCGAGGTGGAGATCATCGAGATCAACGAAGCGGTCGACCAGGCAGCCGCCGCGTCCCCGGAACCGGCTCCGGCACCGGCCACGGCGCCGGCGGCCGCCACCCTGGATACGCCCGATAGCTTCCTGGCCGCGGCCCAGCAACAGATAACCGCCCGCGATTTCGACGGCGCCATCAAGCTGTTGAAGCAGGGCCTGGATATGCATCCCTACGACCCGGAGCTGTGCGAGGCCCTGGAACTGGCCGAAAAGGGCCTCAGCGAGTCCTTGCGCGCATCGCTGCTGGCAGACAAGAAAATCCCCTATCTGTTGCGGGATGACGTGCTGCGCATCAGCGCCAACTGGACACCGGCCCAGCGTTACCTGCTGTCGCGTATCGACGGCAACCGCACCCTGCGTTCGATAATAATGGTCAGTCCCCTGAAGGAGGTCGAGGCCCTGCAGACGTTTCGCCAGCTGGTCAAGGTCGGCATCGTCGGCCTGCGCTAGGGCGCCTGCCGGGCCAGGAAAAACGAAACATGGCCTACCACCTGCGCAAGAGAAGAAAAGCCCCCCGGGCTCCCCTGAACCGCCCGGTTCAGCTGCAAGCCGGCAAGCACAAGCTGGTCTGCCGCGGTATCGAGGTGGGCAGCGGGGGCATGTCCTTGTGGTCGGAAAAAACCTTCAAGCCCGACACCATGGTTACCGTCTCCTTCACTCTGCCGGCCTCGGCCACCACCATCACCGCCATGGCCCGCGTGGCCTGGTGCCGGCAGCCGGCCAGCGGACGCAGCCTGGGGCGCCTGGGCCTGCAGTTCGTGGCCCTCAGCCGCGAGGAACGCCAGGGAATCCGTTCCTTCGTCAACCGGCTGGCCAAGAACTACCGCGACCTGCACATCCTGCTGTCCATGAACAAGTGGAAGATGGACAAGCTCCAGCAACTGGCGCGGCGGGCCAACCTGGATTCCTATCGTGACGTCCAGGATCTGAAGAAGAGAGTGGCCAAGGCCATGGACGGCTTCAGGGTTTGAACAGGGCCCTTCCCCTGTCGAAGCAATCCAGCTCCCAGGCCACCACCACGTCGACCAGGCGATCGTCTTCGCTGCGCAGCTTGCGGGGCCGGCCGCTGCGCAGGTACTTTTCGACGAACTCCCTGACCGCGGGCGCCAGGAAGTGCCGGGCCAGTACCTGCTTGGCGTCTTCCAGGTAGTCGACGAACTGGATGGCGAAACCGGAGCGTACCCGGCGGCTGCCGGCAACCACTCGTTCCTGGCGAACCACCACTCCTTCCACGGCGACCAGCTCGCTGCCCTCCTCGAGCTGGAACTCGGCCCGCAGGCGGGTGCCGGGCTTGATGAAGAATTCGCTCTGCAGGAAGATGCCGCCGATACTCAGATCCTGGGTGGGCAGCGTGGCCTCGAAGACCACGTCGTCCCGGCGCCAGGCCCGCAGTTTCACCTTGATGTCCGCCGGGCGCCGCGGAAAACGGCGTCGTTCGGCACCGGCAGAGGATGTCTTCTTCCGGGAAACCATGCTTCCTCCCTCCAGCAACCGACCTCAGAAAGCAAACCCCAGGCCCACCACGCCGGCCGGGCCACCCAGCGACACCGCCGGCGAGGTCGCCTCCGATCGGGACAGGGAATCGAGGATGAACATCACCGTGCCCAACACCGCCGCCCCGGCCGCCACCCCCCAGGAGATGTTGGTACCCAGGGCCCAGCGACGCCCGCGATCGATCACCGCCTGGTGGGCCGGGCCCAGGGTTCCCTCCTGCACGGCCTGCTCGATCTCGTCCTCCGCCACCTGGGCCCGCCAGCCGCACAGGGCACCCGCCGTGGCCCCGGCCACGGCCAGCCCCAGCGACGTCCAGGCCGCTATCTTCAGTGCCGGGGAAGGCGGGGCCGGAGCGGGGCGGGTCAGTTCCGTGCTCCCGGCCGGCGCCTGCTGCCTGCCTCCCTCCCGCTCGTAGGAAATGCCCACCAGGGTGGAACGCACCAGGTCCACCTTGACGCGGGTGACCTGCTGGAAACGCACCGGCACCACTTCCTCGAAGCTGGAAGTACCTTCCTTCTTGATGGTGATCTTGTGGCCCCCCGGCCGCAGCGAAGTGATGGGCCCGGCCAGGGGAGTCCGGCCCACGGGCCGGCCGTCCACCAGTACCTCGGCACCGCTGGCCGCCACCTCCAGCATGATGGAGCCGACGTAGAGACGCGGCGCCACCAGCTTGTACAGGGCGGCCCGCATGGCGCCGATGAGCAGGTCTTGCTGGCCGCTCAAGGCCTCGTTGATGCGCCGTTCTTCGCGGCAGCCGGCCGCATCCACCAGCTTCAGGTCCAGGGTGTAATCGTCACCCAGGGCGCCGATGACCCCGGTTATCAGCTTGTCCACCTTCGCCGCCCGGGCCACTCCGCACAGGCAAGTGGTATCACCGGGGCACTGCCGCAGCCGGTCCCAGCGGGGACCGGACAGGTAAGTGCTGGTCTGCTCCGCCGCCTGCAGGCGCAGGCCGGGCAGGCGACCCAGTTCCGCCCGCAACAGTTGTTCCAGGCGCTCGGCCGTGGCCGCGTCCAGGCCCAGGGGACGCAAGCGCCACAGGGCCACGGAAACACCATTGCCAGCGGCCGCCGGGCCGGTCGCCCCGGGTGCCCCGCTCGACCACAGCAACAATAGCAGCACCAGGGTATTCATCTGCTCTCCCGCCGCTTGCCACCACGGCCAGTTCGTTCCACCTCGCTGGCGGGCATGGTCAGCACCAGGTTGCCCAGCCGCACCTGGATCTCGCCCTTGCGTTGCAGCGCCTCGACCACGCCGGTGCGACCGGCGGCCAGCCCGCTCAAGATGCGCACCTCGTCACCGGCCTGCAACTGGCTTACCGCTTGCTGGCGGCGCTTCTTCATCTGCCCCACCAGGCCCAGCAAGTCGTTGTCATGGCTCCAGGCCAGCAGGTTATACAGCGGCGCCAGTGACAGGAACAGCTCCTCCAGGACCCCCGCCAGGCCGGTGCCCGCCTGCTCCACCCGCTGGCGATCGAAGTGACGTCCCAGCAACAACTCCCGGGGGGCTTCCTGCTGCAGCGCCGCCGCCGACTCCAGCAAGCCGGCAACCGGCAACCACTCGGGTTCCTCACCCGGCTGCCAGGCCAGGCCCAGTTCCCCGGGAAGCCGGTCGAGCAGAGTCTGCAACCGCGCCCGCTCCTTCTCCCGGGCAAGCAGCTCCCGGGCGTTGCCCCGATCGACGGCGGCACCGGCCGGCAGGCACAGGCCCGCCAGCAGGCCCGTCCGGCCCAGGCGCAGCAACAGGTGCAGGTGCCGGTCTGCGGGTGACTGGGCAGCGGCCCCCGGGGGCAGGCTCGGCGCCGGTGACAGGTTGCTCTCCACCAACTCCCGGTCACTGCCGTTGCGCAGTCCGAACCAGCTCAGGCTGCTGACCCGGTGACCGTTGAACACGCTGGGCCGCTCGTCGGAAAGCTCGCCGCGCAGGGGCGCCAGTCGCCGCTCCAGGCCGGCCAGCAACTGCCGGCCCAGGGCGGACAGGTTCAGCTTCACCTCCAACCGTTCGCGGTTGTAGGCATGGGAAGCCCACTTCGATTCCTCGAAGGCGGCAAAGGCCGCGGCGTCGAATCCGCTGAATTCCTGCAAGCTGCCTCCTCCGCACTTTACCGGCAACTGCTTTTGCCGTACCATTAAGCCGTGTGGCAAGCAAACCCGAAAGGTCAGCACCATGGCCCCGGCTGAAATATACCGCCTCTACCTGTTGCCGCCCGGCGCCCGGCCCAAGCGCAACCAGCCGCTTCCCTACGAGCGGGTGGAAGCCTTCCGGCATCTCGACTGCCACTGGTATGCCGGGTGCCTGCAGTTCGTGGCCCGCATTCCCTGGCCGGGGTTCTCATGTCGTTCCTGTCCGTTCTTCAACGCTCGCCCGGAGCCAAGCGGCTTCCTGTCCGGGAAACTACAACAGGCTCCGCGAGCAGGCAAGGCAGCCACCTCCAGCAAAAGGAGCTAGACCATGTCGCCGCGGCGGCTACTATGGTACACCGTTTATCTGCCGGCCTGGTTGCTGGCCTCCTCCGCCTGTGAATGCGGTGAAAACCGGGTGGCCGAACGGCTGGCCGACCTGACCGTCTCCCCGGACCCGGTGGAATTCGGCCAGGTACCGGTGAGCACGGCCAGGAACATCGAGGTCACCCTGGCCAACCAGGGCACGGCCACGGTGCAACTGATCGGCCTGGAAGTCACCCAGAACGAGGAAGACTTCTCCCTGCAACTGCCCCCGGCGGTGGTGTTGCCCTACCCCATCGCCCCCGGCAACCAGGTGGTGTTCACCGTCAGCTACCGCCCCCGGCAGTATCCCGAGCAGGACCAGGGAGTCGTGCAGATCCACTCCAGCGACAGCGAGGCGGAGTTCTACGACCTGGCCTGTCACGGCCAGGCCGTGGAGCCGATCCTGATGGTCGACCCGGTACCGGTCGATTTCGGCGCGGTGCGCGTGCGCCAGACCCAGCCGGCCACCCTGACCATCAACCACACCGGCAGCATCCCGGACGCCGTCACCGTCAGCACCATCCGCCTGCTCGACGACGGGGGAGGCGACTTCGCCGTCCAGCAGCAACCCACCTTGCCGGCCTCCCTGAGCGCCGGCGAGCAGTTGCGGGTGAACCTCTCTTACACTCCCCAGGAGATCGACGACGCCGACCGGGGCAGCCTGCTGGTGGAGAGCAACGCCGCCAACCAGGAGCAGATCGAGGTGCCCCTGAACGGTTCCGGCTTCGCCCCCCACATCGAGGTCGAGCCCACCAGCCTGGACTTCGGGCTGGTCAGCCTGGGTGAACGTCCCGTGGAAACCTTCACCATCACCAACAGCGGCAACCACGAACTGCAGGTCACCAGCATGCAGCTGAGCGCCACCGGCAGCCAGCAGTTTTCCCTGTCACCCGCCCAGTTGGCCGCTCCCCTGCAACCGCTGGCCCAGGCCCAGGTCGAGGTAACCTACCTGGCCGACCATCGCGGTGCCGACGACGGCAGCATCGTCATCCAGCACGACGACCCGTTGCAACCGTCGGTGTTCGTGCAGCTGCACGGTCGCACCCCGGCTCCCGACATCGATGTCCGCCCCGACAACCTGACCAT
>QMME01000036.1 GCA_003647095.1 Deltaproteobacteria bacterium | reverse complement strand
GGGCCTGTCCCCGCGGCAATTACGGCACAACCTGCTGTATTTACAAAGAAAACCACTGCTCCCCCCGGTGGGCCTGTCCCCGCGGCAACTCGGTGAAGGTAACCTCTCGTCTGTATGCCGGTGGCCGGAATTTCGCTACCGGGTGACCGGAATCCGGACACCCCCCAGACAGGACGACCTTTTATTTTCAATGGGTTACAACTGGCACGGAGATTGCTCAACTGTTACGCAATACCGGCCTACCCAAACCGATGGAAGGAGGAAACCAACCATGAAACCGACCAGTTCACTTGCCAAGGCAATCGTGACCATGGCCATCCTGGCAGCTACGTTCCAGCTACCCCTGGCGTTTTGCGCGAGCAACCAGGGCCATGCCGGTGCAGATCCCGGCAAGATCGAATCCCTCATGAGAAACACTCCAGACCACATCCTCGTCGTCACGCTGCCCACCACACCGGAACCGGAGGTTCGCGAGCTGCTGAGGCTGGCGCTCCTTTACGTCGGCAAGGCGGCAAAGATCAATTTCGGAGACGAAAAACTTCTCTCACCCCTGAGACTAATACTGTCCTCGCTGGTTCCTCAAGCGTCCTGGTCGGAAGAAAACGTTCCCCGGATGGCCTCCGACCGGCGCATGTTGGCATCCCTGTTCGGTGTCTGGAAAGACTCCAGAAATCCCCTGCAGCAGTTCGCGGATGGTTACAAGGGCAACAAACCCATGAGCGGTGTAAGCCACACACTGCTGCTGCCCGCCGACAAACCCCGGGAGTTGGCTGCGGCCGTTCTCGCCTACGTGAAAGATGCACTGGAGGCAATACGCGGGAAAACACTGGTCCCCCTGACACTGCCGCCTTCAATGGTGCAAGCTGGAGCCACGGGCTTAGCATGCATCGACCACGAAACTGTCGATCTGTGGCTAGTGCTGCCAGCGAGAGACCATGTAAGGGTGGAGATACTCTTCGACAACCGCGCGACCAGTGAGCGCCAGCGTCACAAGCTTGTTTACCTTTGGTTAAAGCGCGTGCGGAACAAGTCTCAAGTCGGTCTAGCACGGACCGCCCCCCTGCTCCTCGCCGCCGATCGTTCCGCCCTGGCGAGTGTGTACCTGCGGTTCGATCCCTTGCGTCATGTACTCACAAGGATGGGAATCATGCACATCCTGCGGTTGAAACGATACGTCGATCCTGAGGATGAGGGCCTCTTGCTGGCAGGAGGACTGTCCGGGACGATACAGGCCCAGTGGTTGTTCGCCGAACCGCACCGAGAGGTGTTTGATGTTGGGGTGGCAATATTCAGGACGCCGTCCGGCGGGTTCGAATCCAGGGCGATCGCCACGCTGCTTCCCCATGCCGCAGAGGTCATCCGGGCCGGGGCCGCGGGTGGGGTTCGCTTCAAGAGGAAGAAAAGCGACGATGCTATTTTCTCGTGGTCTTTTGGCTTCAAGCGTGTGCTGGCAAAGATTCATCTCGCCCCATACATCGGCGACGTGACGCCAGGTTACCTGGCCAATGTGCTCAAGGAGACGTCGGAGAGCGCCGATTTCCTCATGGCGATATACTCCCCGGTTACGTACACGATGCTGGCAAAGGGAGAAATGTTCGACACGCTTGCGACCAGATGCGGCATGATGGGTGGCTTTTTCGCTGGAAAACCTGCCGCCTTGGGTGGGAAAGAGCCATCCTTCGCTGTTGCCGTCTCCAATTGCTCGGGTACTGTTATGCGGACCGCCAGAGGACTCTTTCGGAATCTCGATCTCAGGATCGATTGGCCACGTGGAGTCTGCGTGATTCATTCGGGTGCCGTGCCCGAGCTCGAGAAGTCGCCGGGCGGCAACGGCAGGCTGGAGGTTCTCAGCGTCCGCAGGATGCCGGAAGGCCGTCGGGAGGAAAAGGGAGCCTTCGAATCGCACTTCGCCGAATGGGGCCTTGCTTCCAGCACATGGATCCAAGACGGTTTGTTGATCGCAAGGGTCGTGCTGGAAAGGGGCAAAGCCACTGGCACCGCCGTCCCTGTCAAAATCGCTCCGACCGCACCACCCCGCCCCCGAACCGGCAACGGCAGGGCAGACGAATGCCGGGCCGACCTTTACAAGTGGACATCAAGGACGCTCAGAGCACTTGCTTCCGTGTCCAGAGATAAAAAGGTCCAGCTGTGGGAGCTCGGCATAAGGGACCTTGATCCCATGCTAGAGTGCATGCGCAAAAACGGCGCCGCCGCTGAGGCCAAGGTCACCAGCGAAGCCCTCGCCGAGCTCGCCTCGATCATCCTGAAAAACCATCGCTGACTCACCACCACGGAGATGCGTCGGCAGGGACCAAGCTGCGTGTCTCCCCCCTGCCGGCGTGTCCGCTCCACTTCAGAAAACCACTGTTCCCCCCAGCGGGCCTGTCCCCGCGGCAATTACGGCACAACCTGCTGTATTTATAAAGAAAACCACTGCTCCCCCCGGCGGGCCTGTCCCCGCCCCGTGGATAGCGTAACTACTGGTTTTACTTTAGGTAATCCAGGTAGGGGCGCTGCAGCTCGATCATGGCATCGAGCAGCCCGGCGGCGGCGGCGGCATCGTCCACCACCGGGTCTGCGAGCAGCGCCTGCAGCGCCAGCCGGTGCGAGCCCCGGCGGGCGGCCTCGACGGCCAGATCGACGGCCGGGTACTGGGCCTGCATGAGCGCGGCCAGCCCGGCCGGCAGCCGGCCCAGGGCCACGCCCTGCACCCCGGCAGCCGTCACCCGTCCCGGTACCTCCACCACCAGGTCCCGCGGCAGGTTGTCGATGAGACCGTGGTTGGGCAGGTTGACCGCCCGCTCATCCAGCTGCCGGCCGGCCACCAGCGTCTCGATGATGGGTACGGCCCGTTCTCCCGAGGGACGCAACTCCAGTCGCGGCTGCAACCGCCGACAGTAGTCACGGTAGGCGGTGAAGAAACCGGCTATGCCCCGGTGATCGACCAGTCGCCAGGCCCAACCCAGGTACTCGCCCAGGTGGCTGTCGGTGGTGATGGGCAGGTAGCCGAGGCTTTCCAGCAGCCAGGCAAACAGGTGCCGCTCTTCGAAGTCCCGTGGCGGTGGCAGCGGCTCGCCCAGCAGGCGCAGCAGCTCGGCGGCGTCGCCGCGCTGCCGGCGGAAGTACTCCGGGGCCCGGCGGCGCAGCTGGGGGTAGAGATCGGCCCCCTGCCGGTCGCGCAGCTCGAGCAGGAAGCTGAAGTGGTTCAGGCCCCCGGCCCGGAACTCGAGTTCGTCAAGATCGCGTTCCAGCAGGTGCGGCAGGTGCCGGCCCAGCGAAGCCACCTCGTGGCACAGTCCCACGAAGCGCAACCCCGGGTGGCTGCGGGCCACCGCCAGGCACACCCGGGTCATGGGATTGGTGTAGTTGAGCACCAGCGCCCGGGGACAGAGGCGCTCGATGTCGGCGCAGATGTCCAGCAGCGGCGGCACCACCCGCAGGGTGTGAAACAGCCCACCCGGACCGCCGTTCTCGCCGTAGACCTGGCGCAGGCCGAACTGCTGCGGCAGCCGCCAGTCCTGCTCCCAAAGCGCGAATCGGTCACCCACCTCGATGGAGACGATGCAGAAGTCGGCCCCGGCCAGGGCCGCGCGGCGGTCCGCGACGGCCTCAAGGCGGAAGTCGAGCCCGTGCTCGGCCACGAAGGCCGCGGCCCGGCCGCGGGTGCGAACCAGGGCCGCGGCGTCGATGTCGTGCAGCACCACGGTGCTGCCCGCCAGCAGCCGGCTGGCGAAGATGTCTGAAAGGGTGGCCGTGCCGAACTGCGCCGAGCCGGCGCCGACGAGGACGATGCGCGGGGCCATGTCGCTAGCGCCGGCGACGATAGCCGGGCAGGTTCTTCTGCCGCACCCGGCTCACCGCCAGGGCCTCGTCGGGAACGTCGCTGGTGACGGTGGTGCCGGCGCCCACCACGGCGTCGCGGCCCACCGTGACCGGGGCTACCAGCTCGGTGTTGGAGCCGATGAAGGCCCCGGCGCCGATGACGGTGCGGTGCTTGTGCACGCCGTCGTAGTTGCAGGTGATAGTTCCGGCGCCCACGTTCGCTCCCTCGCCGATGTCGGCGTCGCCCAGGTAGGTCAGGTGGTTGGCCTTGGCCCCCGGGCCCAGCCGGGAATTCTTCACCTCGACGAAGTTGCCCACCCGGGCCCCGCGGCCGATGCGGGCTCCCGGCCGCAGTCGGGCAAACGGTCCCAGCCGGGCGCCGCTTTCCACCCGGCAGGAATCGAGCACGCACCAGGCGCCCACCTCGACGTCGGCCGCCAGGCGGCAGTCGCTCAGCACCGCCCCCGGGCCGAGCCGGCAGCGCGGGCCGATCTTCACCTCGCCGCGCAGGTAGCAGCCGGGACGGATGACGCTGTCGCGGCCCACGCTCACCCGGGGCCCCAGCCAGGTGCTGGCCGGGTCCTCGATGGTGACTCCCCGCCGCTGCAGGCGCGCGCACAGGCGCCGGTTGAGCTCACGCTCGGCTTCGGCCAGCTGGAGCCGGTCGTTCACTCCCAGGATGCGCCGCGCCCCGGGTCGTTCCAGCGCCCGCACGGCCAGGCCCCGGCGCCGGGCCAGCTCCAGCAGGTCGGTCAGGTAGTACTCGCCCTGGGCGTTGCCGCGGCCCAGGCGGGCCAGCGCCCGGAACACCCAGGGGCAGTCCACCAGGTAGAGCCCGGCGTTGACCTCGCCGATGCGCCGGGTGGCGGCATCGGCGTCACGGTGCTCGACGATGCGCCGGGGCCGGCCCCGCTCGTCGCGCACCAGTCTCCCGTACCCGCTGGGATCGTCCGGCCGGCAGGTGAGCAGCACCAGGGAGGCCGAGCGGCCGGCCCGCAGCAGGGCGCTGACGTCGGCCCGTTCCAGCAGGGGCACGTCGCCGTAGACGATGGCCAGCTGGCCCGAAAAACCCGCCAGTTGCCGGCGCGCCGCCAGCACCGCGTGGGCGGTGCCCAGGGGCCTTCGCTGCACGGCCAGGCGAACCCGCTTGCCGAAGCGTTGCTCGAGCAGCCTGCGCACCTGCCGCCCCTGCGGGGAGATCACCACCACCACCGGGTCGAACCCGGCCGCCAGGGCCAGCTCCACCGGGTAGGTGAGCATGGGCTCGCCGCACACCGGGTGCAGCACCTTGGGTAGATCGGAGCGCATGCGTTTGCCGTCGCCGGCGGCCAGCACCACGCAGGCACGTTTCGCGGTCATCTTCCCTCTCCTCCCCGGCGCCTGTCACCCAGGGCCTCGAGCACCGCCGAGGTCACCAGCTCCACCAGCGCCTCCTCGTCCGGCGGGGAGGCCGCCGGCTGCCCCTCGATGCGGCAGGGAATCAGCGGCCCGCTCAGCCCGGCCTGGCGGCGCACCCGCATCAGGCTCTCGACCTGCTCGCGCCCCAGGGCCACCTCGCCTCCCAGGCCGCGCGTCAGCCACAGCACCTGGGCGGTGGTCTCCACCGTCTCCATGCGCATCCAGGCCGTCTCCAGGTCGGCCGCCCAGGTGACGGCACCGTGATTCTGCAGCAGCACCGCGTCACAACGCTCCAGGTAGGGCTCCAGGGCCCGGGGCACCTCCTCGGTGGAGGGAGTGGCGAAGGGCACCAGGGGAACGGTGCCCAGCAGCAGCACTGCCTCCGACAGCAGGCAGGAATCCAGCGCCTGCCCGCTCGAGGCAAAGGCCGTGGCCACCGGGGGATGGGCGTGGACCACCGCCCCGATCTCCGGCCGCCGCCGGTAGATCTGCAGGTGCATGGCCAGCTCGCTCGAGGGCCTGCCGCCCGAACCCGCGGGCCTGTCCCCAAGGTTTCCGGGCCTGTCCCCAAGGTTTCCGTTGGTGTTTCCAGCAGATGCGGCGGGCCTGTCCCCGCCCGGCAGGGGGTTGCCGTCGAGATCGACCTCGAGCAGCCGGTCGGGGTCCAGGAAGCCCTTGCTGACACCCGAGGGTGTCACCAGCAGCCGGCCGCCGTCGAGGCGCACCGAGATGTTGCCGTCGCTTCCCGAGACCAGGCCGCGCTGCCACAGCCGGTGTCCGATCTCCACTATTTTACGGGCGATGTCCTGCATGGAGCGTTCTTCAATAGGCCCCGGCCCCGGCACTCTTGCCGGTGGCGATGGCCACCGAGGCCGAGGCGCCGATGCGCGTGGCCCCGGCCGCCACCATGGCCTCGGCCGTCTGCCGGTCGCGGATGCCGCCGGAGGCCTTCACTCCCATCTGCTCTCCCACCGTCTCGCGCATCAGGGCGATGTCCTCCACCGTGGCCCCGCCGCCGCCGAAGCCGGTGGAGGTCTTGACGAAGTCGGCCCCGGCCCGCTTGGCCAGCAGGCAGGCCTTGACGATCTCTTCCTTGGTCAGCAGGGCCGTCTCCAGGATGACCTTCACCAGGGCCCGGTCCCGGGCCGCCGCCACCACCGCCTCGACGTCGCGCAGTACCAGCTCGTCGTCGCCGGACTTGAGGGCCCCGACATTGATGACCATGTCGATCTCCTGCGCCCCGTTGGCGATGGCGTCGCGGGCCTCGATGGCCTTGGTGGTGGGGGTGGTGGCTCCCAGGGGAAAGCCGATGACGGTGCAAACCTTGACCTCGCTGCCGGCCAGCTCCTGGGCGGCCAGCGACACCCAGGCCGGGTTGATGCACACCGAGGCGAAGCCGTACTCGCGCGCCTCGGCGCAGAGCTGGCGGATCTGCTCCTCGGTGGCGTCGGGCTTGAGCAGGGTGTGATCGATGAGCCGGTTGATGTCCGCCGAACCGGGCCGGGTGCCGGCGGTGGCGCCTACCCGGGCGGCACCGCTTCTTACCAGGGCCTCGACCTCCTCGGGGTTGTCCTCGGCACAGCGCCCGCAATCGGCGCACTCGCCGCCGTTTTTCTTGGCACAGGTGCCGCCGGCATGCTCGTGCTGCCCCTCGCCCTGCCCGCCGTCTCCGCCGGCCGGCCCGGCCAGCCGCTCCAGCGGCAGCAGCCGCACCCCCAGGTCGCCCAGGCGCCGGCGCAGCTGCTCCAGCGCCTGCCCGCCTCCGGCCGGCACCGCCTCCGGGCCCAGCGCCGCCGGCAGCAGGGAATCGGTGCTGGCCACCACCGGCAGGCCGCGCAGCAGGCCGTACACCGCCAGGATGCACACCAGGCTGTCGGGCAGCAGGTTGGCCAGCTTGCTGGCGGCGTTGAGCGACATGTTGGGCAGGTAGATGATGTCGCTGTCCGCCAGCAGCGGTTCCACCTCGGCCTCGGTCAGCACCTCGGCCTCGGGGGCCACCCGGCGCACCGCCGGAACTCCCACCAGCCGCTGCGCCGTGGGCGAGAGCACCACCCGCACCCGGGCGCTGCGCTCGGCAATCCGGCCCACCTGCACCAGGGCCTCGTCCAGGCGCCGGTCGCCGCCGCTGAGCAGCACCAGGGCCCGCTTGCCGGACGGGGCCGGCGCTGGAGCGGGCGCCGCCGGCGCCGGGCGGGCGGGTTCGCCGCCGGGAGCGCGGGAACCATCCAGGCGACGCAAGACCTCGTCGGTAATCCTGCGCACCAGATCGGAAGAGTCCATACCCACCTCCCGCCGGAAGGCTGCAGCTTCCGGCGTGGTTGTCGTTCACCGGGATGCGCCGGCGTACCCGGCGCCGGTCAGCCGCCGGTTACTTGCCGACCTTGGGCAGAATGCCCTCGACCTCGTCGTGAGGCCGCGGAATGACGTGCACCGACACCAGCTCGCCCACCTTCTTGGCGGCCACCGAGCCGGCTTCCACGGCCGCCTTGACCGCGCCCACGTCGCCGCGCACCATCACCGTGACGTAGCCGCCGCCGATGAACTCCTTGCCCACCAGCGTCACCTTGGCCGCCTTGACCATGGCGTCGGCCGCCTCCACGGCTCCCACCAGGCCCTTGGTCTCGATCATTCCCAGCGCTTCTTTCGTCTCCACGGTCTTCCTCCAGCTTGGTTGTTGAGGTTCAACCCGGCCATTTCTTCATGCCACCGCCGGGCCGCTCCACGGTCACCTCGTCGACGAAACCGACGATGGTGGCGTCCACCGGGGGCTTGTCGCCCAGGGCGATGGCCGCGTCTCGCTTACCCACCAGATAGACCACATCCCCCGGCCCGGCGCAACGAATTCCATCCACGGCCGCGAAGGGGCGCCCCCGCTCCCGGCCCTCCTCGTCGAGGGCCTGCACCACCAGCAGGCGCAGCCCCTCCAGGTGCGGTGCCTTGACGGTGGCCACTACCTGGCCGATCACCCTGCCGACGATCATCTCACTTGCCCCGCGCCAGCCGCTCGATCTCGGTTATCTTGTCCAGGCGCTTCTGATGCCGGCCCCCGGCGAAGGGGGTATCCAGGAAGCGCTGCACCAGCGCCCGGGCCAGCCCCACCCCCAGCACCTGCCCGCCCAGGCACAGCAGGTTGGCGTCGTTATGGCTGCGGGCGCTCTCCACGGCGAACAGGGAAAAGCCCACCACCGCCCGCACCCCGGCCACCTTGTTGGCCACCAGGGCACTGGCCTGGCCGATGGAGTCGATCATGATGCCCCGGCCCGCCCCGCCGCCGGCCCCGGCCCCGGCCACCGCCCGGGCCACCAGCAGGGCGAAGTCCGGGTAATCGACCGACTCGGTGGAATGGCAACCGAAGTCTCCCACCTGGTGACCTTCGGCGAGCAGGAACTGCTTGAGCTGCTCCTTGAGCTGGTAGCCGCCGTGATCGGCACCGAGATACACCTTCACCGTGACACCTCCTTGCCGGCCGCCTGCCTCCGGGACGCTTGCACGATGGCGGCGAAGGACTCCGGCCGCAGGCTGGCGCCACCCACCAGGAAACCGTCGATGTCCGGGCAGGCGGCGATGTGCTCGGCGTTTTCCCCGGAGACGCTGCCACCGTAGAGTATGCGCACCTGCCGGGCCCAGGCAAAGGAGAAAAGCTCTGCCAGTCGCTCCCGCAGGAAGGCGGCCGCCTGCTGGGCGTCGTCGGCCCCGGCCGCCCGGCCGCTGCCGATGGCCCACACCGGCTCGTAGGCCAGCACCAGCCCGGCCGGGTCCGGGGCCGGGTGTCCCAGCCCGGCCAGGGCCAGGTCGAGCTGGCCGCGCAGGCGCATGAGCGTCAGTCCCCGCTCGCGTTCCGGGGCGGTCTCGCCCAGGCAGAGGATGGGGCACAGCCCCGCCGCCAGGGCGGCCGCCAGCTTGCGGGCCACCAGCTCGTCGTCCTCCCCGGCCGCCCGCCGTTCGCTGTGGCCGACGATGACGTAGCGGGCCCCCGCCTCCAGCAACATGGCCGCCGCCACCTCCCCGGTGTGGGCCCCGCCGGCTTCGGGATGCAGGTCCTGCGCCCCCAGGGCGATGTCCCGGCCGGCGGCGTCCAGGGCCTCGGCCAGCGGCCACAGCAGCACCGCCGGCGGGCAGATCACCACCTGGCAGTGCCGGTCGCTCGACTCCGGGAAGGCCTCCACCCACTGCCGGGCCGAGGCCCGCAGCAGGTTCATCTTCCAGTTGGCCACCACCAGCCGGCGCCGGCCCCGGGACCCGGAGAGTTCCGGCAGGTCCTGGCCCGCGGCCAGCAGCTCGCGCACCACCTGGCGCACCACTCGTTCCACCCTGTCGCGCAGTTCCTCCAAACCTTCACTCCGCCATCTCGCCGGGAAGCAGCCGGCGCCCGTTCACCTGCAGGTGGTCGACGATGCCCACGATCATGGCCTCGCAGGGGGCGCTGGAGCTGTCGAGGATGGCCCGCGCCCCCTTGCCCTCCTCGAGCAGCAGCACCAGGTCACCCACCCCGGCCTGGGCGGCATCGATGGCCACCAGGCTGGGGGCCGACGCCCGGCCCCGGGCGTCGACCGGCTCCACCAGCAGCAGCTTGCAACCCTGGTGATCGGGGTGCTTGACGGTGGAGACCAGCTGGCCGATGACCCGGGCCAGTTTCACTGCCGCCCTCCCCGGGCCCGGGGCCCGCCACCGCGGCCGGGCCCGGGCAGGATGGCCTCGACCTGGTCGTCGGGGCGGGGAATGACGTGTACCGCCAGCACCTGGCCCACGGCCTGGGCCGCCTGGGCGCCCACCTCCACCGCCGCGCGCACCGCCCCCACCTCGCCGCGCACCAGCACCGTCACCAGACCGCCGCCTACCCGATCCCGGCCCTGCAGGGTGACCGCCGCCGCCTTGACCATGGCGTCTGCCGCCTCCACGGCCGCCACCAGCCCCCGCGTCTCCACCATTCCCAGTGCCGTCTGCGCCACCGCACACCTCCTTACAACAGCTTGTCCAGCAGATCCTCGTGGGGCGAGGGAATGACGGTGCTCGACAGCAGCAGGCCGTGCCGGCGGGCCTCCTGCTGGCCCGCCTGCACCGCCGCCCGCACCGCCGCCACCTCGCCGGTGAGCAACACGTAGGCCTTGCCGCCCAGGGCCCGGGCCAGGCGGATCTCCAGCAGGTCCACCCGGGCGCTCTTGGCCGCCTGGTCGCCGGCGCTGACCGCGGCGGCCAGGGAGAAGGTCTCGATCAGGCCGATGGCCGCCGGCGGGCCGGCCCGGGTGGTGGCGGTGAAGGCCGCGAGCAGCTGCGGGTGCACCCGGGGGATGACCGTCTCGTCCACCAGGCTGTCGGCGGCCACCCGGCTGCCGGCCTGCACCGCGGCGCCCACCTCGGCCACCTGGCCGCCCACCAGCACCACGTACTTGCCCGGGCAGACCGGGCTCGACAGCAACAGCTGCACCCGGGCGGCCTTGAGCATGGCGTCGGCCGCCTCGAGACCCCGGGCCACGCTGGAGGTCTCCACCATGCCGATGGCCCCTTCGGCGTCGCCGCCGTTTTTCCGTGCCTCCTTGTTCTCTTTCACGGGCTACTCCACTTCCAGCGTCACCATGTTCCCGTCGACAGCCAGCACCCGGCCGGCGCGGGGGCTGTGCACCCGGGCCCCCAGCCGGTCAGGGGGGATCTCGCCCAGCAACGCCCCGGCGGCCACCTCCTGGCCGGGTTCGACCACCGGCACGGCCGCGGCCCCGGCGTGCTGCCGCAGCGGCAGCACCAGGCGCGACAACGAGGGGGTGAACGGTTGCCGGGCCACGGCGACGTCGTAGTCGCGCACCGCCAGGCGCGCCAGCAGGCGCCGGCCGGGCACCTGGCGCAGCGGGCCCTCCCGCCGTTCCGGGCGCTGCCGGGGAGGGGGCCGGTCCAGTCCGGCCGCGGCCAGCTTCTGCTTGAGCAGCCGGTTCATGGCGCAGGGGTCGAGCCCCATCACGCAGCCGTACACGGCGCACAGCCCGCACTCGGAGCACAGCCAGGCCCCGGTGAAGGCGTCGATGTCCTCGCTCACCCCGGCGGCCAGGTTGCGCATGAGCCGGTCCGGGTAGAGGCCGTGGCCAAGCAGGTTGCGCGGGCAGATCTCGGTACAGAGCATGCACTTGAGGCAGGCCGAGCGGGTCAGCTGCAGCTGCCGCTCCGGGCTGCGGAGGCGCCGCTGCACTACCGGGTGTTGCTCGGGCAGGACCAGCAGCAGGCTGGTGGTCTTGGTGACGACGTCGCGGGAACGCGCCAGCCGGCCCATCATGGGACCACCCTCCAGCAACTGCGCCCCCTCCACGCCGGCCCCGCCGGCGGCTTCCACCAGCAGCTCCAGCGGCGTGCCCAGGGGCACCGTGAAGGCCGCCTGGCGGCGCACCTCGCCCAGCACCGCCACCACCCGCTCGCTGACCGGCCGCCCTTCGTCCACGGCGCGGGCCACGTCGGCCAGGGTGGTGACGTTGCTGACCACCACTCCCACCTGGAGCGGCAGCCCGAACTCGGGGATCACCCGGCCGGTCACCTGGCGCACCAGCACGAACTCGTCGCCGGCCGGGTAGAAGTCGTCGAGCAGGTACAGCTCGATCTGCTCCTGCAGGCCGCGGCCGCGCAGGACCCCTTCCAGGGCGGCGATGCTGTCGCCGGCCTTGGCCTTGAGCGCCAGCACTCCCCGGCGGGCGCCGCAGGCCTGCATCACCAGCTGCAGGCCGCGCACCACCAGCTGCGGCTCGGCGGCCATGAGCAGCTTGTCCACCCGGGCCAGGGGCTCGCACTCGGCGCCGTTGGCGATGACGGTGTCGACCCGGGCGTCCACCTTGACGTGGGTGGGAAACCCGCCGCCGCCGGCGCCCACCACCCCGGCCGCCCGGATGCGCTCGATTATCTGCCGGCGCTCCAAGCCCCGCTCCTAGACGATGCGAAACGCCCCGGCCAGCACGCAGCGGCGCTGGCGGGTGAAGGTTCGCGCCGAGGTCAATCCCTCGCCGGTGGGACCGGCGATGCTCAGGGTGGCGAAGCCCTCGCCCCCGAAGCCCAGCCCGGCGTAGGAGGGGGCGTTCTTGACGAAGATGGTGGTCTCGATCTCCCGGGCCACCCGGCTCATGCGGCTGACGTTCTCCGAGTGCATCATGGCCGAGTGCTTGTAGCCGTGCTCGGCCCGCCGGGCCAGCTCCAGCGCCTGGTCGAGATCGCGCACGCCGACGATGGGCAGCAGGGGCATGAGCATCTCCGCCTGCACCAGCGGGTGGTCGAAGTCCACCCGGCACACCAGCAGGCGCGTGCGCTCGCCGGCGGTGATGCCGGCGACCTCGGCCAGCACCCGGGCGTCCCGGCCGACGAAGTCGCGCACCGGGTGGGGATGGGGCTGGCCCGGCTGCACCACCCGCTCCACCAGGCGCTCCAGCGCCGCTCCTTCCACCAGCTGCGCCCCCTGCTCCAGCATCTGCTCCAGCAGGCGGTCGGCCACGTTCTCGTAGACGAAGACCTCCTTCTCGGCGGTACAGAGGATGTTGTTGTCGAAGGAGGCGCCGTCGACGATGCAGCGGGCGGCATGGCTGATGTCGGCGGTGTCGTCGACGATCACCGGGGGGTTGCCGGGGCCGGCGGCGATGGTGCGCTTGCCGCTGCTCATGGCCTCCTGCACCACCGCCCCGCCGCCGGTGACCAGCAGCAGGCGCACCCCGGGATGGCGCATGATGGCCCGGGAGGTGTCCAGGCTGGGCTCGGCCAGCGAGCAGATCAGCGCCGGAGGACCCCCGGCCTGCTCGATGGCGCGGTTGAGCAGGTGCACGGTGCGGTTGGTCACCGCCCGGGCCGCCGGGTGGGGATTGAAGACCACGGCGTTGCCGGCGGCGACCAGCGACAGCGAGTTGTTGATGATGGTGGCCGCGGGGTTGGTGCAGGGGGTGATGGCCCCCACCACCCCGAAGGGAGCCGGCTCGATAAGGGTCAGGCCGTCGTCGCCGGTGTGGCACTGCGGGGCCAGGTCTTCCACTCCCGGCGTCTTGCGGGCGGCCAGCAGGTTCTTCTGCACCTTGTGCTCGGCCCGGCCCAGGCCGGTCTCCTCCACCGCCTGGCGGGCCAGCTCCTCGGCGTGCTCCTCGGCCGCCCGGCGCATGGCGGCGACGAACACCCTGCGCCGCGCCAGCGGCACCGAGCGGAACCGCTCGAAGTTTTCCCCGGCCGCGGCCACGGCCTCGTCGACGGCGCCGTAGACCCCCTGCAGCGACCCGGCAGTGGTGGCGCGGGCCGGGGCCGGCGGGGCCGGGGCCGCGGTGGCGACCGGCGGGGGCGCGCTCTGCGCCCGCACCCGCCGAACGACTTCCTCGACCAGCTTTTCGATCTGGTTGCGCGATATCTCGACCGCCATCTGTCATGCTCCTTCGCTGCCCTCCCGCCGGCGGGGCCGGCCGGGCGTCACTTGCGGAAGGTCTGGGTTCCGGCCAGGTCGATGAAATCGACGATGGCCATGATGGTGGCGTCCACCGGCGAACTTTCCGTGGCCGGGGTGAGCCGCGCCGAGGAGCCCTGCACCACCAGCACGATCTCGCCCTCCCCGGCCCCGACGGCGTCCACCGCCACCAGCGGCGGGCCCAGCGACTGCTGCTTTTCGAAATCCACCGGCTCCACCAGCAACAGCTTGCTGCCGGTGAGCTTCTCCACCTTGCGGGTACTGACCACGTTGCCCACTACCTTGGCCAGGAACATGGCACCACCTCCCAGCTACTGTTGCTCACGAACGATCTCCACCCCCAGCTCGGCGGCCCGGCTGGCCGCCAGCGGGGTGACAATGGTGCCCCGGGCGATGAGCAGGCGCCGCTGCCCCTGGCCGGCCAGGCTCTCGACCGCCTGCTCGGTGAGCAGCCCCTGCAGGGCCTGCTCGGCCGTGCCCGGCCGGCGCAACCAGGGCAGCACCCGGCCGGCCCAGTCGCCGACCGGGCAGCCCTCCACTCCCAGGCGTTGCAGCTCCCGGGCCAGCCGCCGCGCCAGCTGCGGCGCCGCGCCCTCGCCGGGCACCCCGGCCGGGCCGGGCTCTTCCTCGAGCCGCAGCACCGGCCGGCTCTGCAGCAAAAAGTGCCACACCAGCCGCACCGCCGGCTGCTCGTCGTCGGCGGCGATTATCCGCCGGCACAGCTGCAAGCCGGCCCCGGCCAGCAGCAGGGCCGCGGGCTCGTCGCCGCCGGACAGCAGGGAACACAGCGCTTCCGCGGTCAGGACCTGTACCGGGCCCGGCAGGGCCAGGCGTTCGCCTGCCTGCTCCAGGCCCGGCACCGCCAGCAGCCGCAGGCCGGCGCCGGCGCGCAGCAGGCGACCGGCCTGGCCGGCCACGTCGGCCAGGCGGCCGCTGGGGCCGGCCAGCAGCAGCCACAGGGGACGAGCGGGAACCGCCTGCGCCCCGGCACCGGCCTGCAGGCGAGCCATGACCTGGTCGGTGATCAAGCGCACCAGGCGTTCTATTTCCGCGGTCTCCTTCATGGCTCCTTCAGCGAATGCTCACCCCGCTGTCGGCGGTGAACTGGCAATAGGGCCGCCCGGGAGCGTCGCCGCTGCTGCCGGCAATCAGGCAATCGGCGCGCCCGCACAGCTGGCTGCACAGGTCGGCCACCACTTCCACCTGCTGGCCGCTGCTCACCCCGGCGGCGTTGCCTTCGTCGGTGTCCAGGTGCAGCTCGGTGCGAAAGCTGTCGGACACCCGCACCACCACCCCGTCGAAGATGATCCCGCGCGGGCCGGGGACGCGCACGTAGACTTGTTGTCCCTGCTGCAGGCCCAGGCGGCGGGCGTCATCGCCGTGCACGTGCAGGTGACGCCGGGCCACGATGCAGCCCTGCTGCAGGCGCACCGCGCCCCGGGGACCGATGAGGTGGGCCCCGGGAGTACCGGCCAGGTCTCCGGAAAGGCGCACCGGCACGTTCAGGCCCAGCACCACCCCGTCGGTGATCGACAGTTCCACCTGGGTGTCGCCCCGGGCCGGGCCCAGCACGCGCACCCCGGGGATGGAGCGCTTCGGCCCCACCACCTCGACGGTCTCCCGGGCGGCGAACTGTCCGGGCTGGGACAGCTCGAACAGGGGTTGCAGGTGGTGGCCGGCCCCGAACAGCCTCTCCACGTGTTCCTGCGACAGGTGCACGTGCCGGGCCGATAGGGCCACCGGAACCAGGGCGACGGCGCCAGCAGGCTGTGGGTTGTCGGTCACCTGGAGAACGCTCGGGACGCCGCGCTACTTGGCGGGCGCGGCCGTCTTCATGCCGCTGAGCAGCTTGCCCACCTGCTCGGCTTCCTTGGCGCACTTGGTGGAGAACTCCCGCATGGTGCCCTGCATCTTCATCATGTTGGGCACCATCAGGGCCATCATGTAGCGGCTCATCTCCAGCGCCTCGGGCGAGTGGGGGTTCTTCTGCATCTCCTTCATCTTGGCGGACAAGGCTTCCATGTCGGCCTTGTTCTTCTCGGCAAAGGCATTGGCGGCGGCCGCGGCCTTCTGGCAGTCGGGCATGTTATCGGCGATGGCCTTGGTCAGGCCGTTCATGTACTCGACCATCTTCTTGACCTCGGGAGGTGCCTTGGCCGGGTCGACGCTCTTGGCCATGGCCTCCAGGGCCGCCTTCTGCTGGGCGGCCTGGTCGTTGCCGGCCGGCGCCGGGGCACTGGCCGCCGGCTTGGCCGCGGTGTCGGTGGCCGCGGCCGGGGCGGCCGCCTTCTTCTCGGTGGCCGCCGGCTGGGTCGACTCCTTCTGGCAGGCCGGCAGCAACAGGCATGCGGACAGGAACATGACTACCGCAGACAGGTTCTTCATGGTTGCCTCCACACAGGTTCGTGGCCGTTTCGGACGACCGGCTACTGGCCCATCTTGCCGCCAAGCAGCTTGCTCAACTGCTTGGCCTGCTCGGTGCACTTCTGGGAGAACTGGGTCATGGCCTCCTGCATCTCCATCATGGAGGGCATCAGCAGGGCCATCATGTAGCGGCCGTACTCCATGGCCTTGTTGGACTTGGGATCCTTCTGGATCTCCTTGAAGCGGGCATTGAGGGCGTCGATCTCGGCCTTGTGCTTGCTGGCGTAGGCCGTGGCCGCCGCCACGGCCTCCTGGCAGTCGGGCATGTTCTTGGCGATGGCGGTCATGATGGCCTTGACATGCATTGCCATCTTCTTGACGTCCGCGGGGGCCTTGGCGGGATCCACGCCTTTGGTCATCATCTGCAGGGCGGCTTTCTGGGCGGCGGCCTGTTCCTCGGCGCTCATGGTGGCCGGCTGGGGCTGGGGCGCTGCCTTGCCCTTGGCCTTGTCGGCCTGCTGGGCCAGGACGGGAAAGGCAACCAGCAGCATCAGCACTGCCAGCAACTCGATCTTGGCGATTTTCATGGTCTCTCCTTTGCAAACTGCGGCTGTCGGGTGACCGCCGACCTTGCTGGCGGACACGGTTTCGGAAATACCAGCTATCTATTACAGCGGCGAGTATATTTCAAGGTCGCACTCCCAGCGGGCCTGTCCCCGGACTATCACGCACGCGGACTATCACGGGCCTGTCCCCAAACTTTAACCCCGGCCGGGCCTGTCCCCGAACTTTCATTTGATCTTACAACCAGTTACGTGTCAGGCACAGATGCAGGCCGGCCGGGCCTGTCCCCGCCCTTGCGCGAATTTTTTCTTTTCCCCGACGGGGGTTGACGCGGGCAGACGACTTTGCCATGCTGGATGCCCTCGAAGCCTGGAAGCAGGTACCGGTTCGGTTCTCTCACTGGGAGGTTGAAATGAAAGTGTCTAGTGGAGCTGTCTTGTTCCTGTCGGTGATGATGTTGTCCGCGGGTAGCGGTTGCGGCGGCGGTACCACCGACAAGTGCGCTGGCCTGACCGGCCTGTGCCAGAACGAAGGTGAACGCAAATGTCGCAGTGACAATCTGGCGGTGATAACCTGCCAGCTCAACCAGGACGGCTGCCTGACGTGGACGGTAACCAGCAACTGCGGTGACCTGCAGCAGTGCACCGGTACGGGAGAGCAGACGGCATGCGTCTGCCAGCACGCCTGCGATCCCCAGGACGCCACCCGCTGCAGCGGTACCGTCATCGAGACCTGCGCTCCCAACTCGGCCGGCTGCCGGGACTGGCAGGCGGGTGAGGACTGTGCCGACAGCGAGTTAATCTGCGCCATGGTCGACGGGGCGGCCCAGTGCGCCGAGGCCTGCACCAGCGACTGCGACACCGAGGGAGCCACCCGCTGCCACGATGACGCCATCGAGACCTGCACCGCCAGCGGCGACTGCCTCAACTGGGTCCCGACATCCGCTTGCACGGCCGAGCATCAGGTGTGCGACGACGCCTCCGGCACCGCGCTGTGCGTTTGCGACACCGGCTACCAGGACAACGACTCGGACGGCACCTGCACCCCCGACTGCAGCGCCGTCACCTGCGGCACCAACGCCCACTGCGAAGACACCACCGGCACCGCCGCCTGCACCTGCGATGCCGGCAACCAGGACAACGACGGCGACGGCGACTGCTCCCCCGACTGCGCCAACGCCGGGCTCACCTGCGGCGCCAACGCCCACTGCGACGACGCCTCCGGCACCGCCGCCTGCGTCTGCGACACCGGCTACCAGGACAACGACTC
>QMME01000035.1 GCA_003647095.1 Deltaproteobacteria bacterium | reverse complement strand
GATAGGGAGGTAAAGGCGGCTTGCAACGCGGCTGTATCCCCCATAAACCAGGCTTCCAGCTCTTCGACAACGATCCGCGTGACCACGCGAAAGTTCCCGGACGAATCTGGAGAAGTCTTCGTGCTCAATCGCGCTTCGTAGGCCATGATTTCAAGACGCTGCTTCAGTTCATGGCAGTCGTCGCTGTCCCGGTCTACGAGCACGATGGCCTTCAGGTTCTCGCCGTTCTCGATTCGTTGGCGATAAGCGCGCAGCCGTGCCGGCAACTCTTTGAGCAACCGACCTTTGCTGCCCATATTTATCACCTTCCACTTGGCACGACCGGCGACAATCTTTGGCATCAGGTGCTTTAGGGCTTCTTCCATGCTGGGCTCTTCCACCAGAACGTGCAGACTGCTCATTCTCCATCCCCCGCACTGAGTGGATCGCCTACGTCGAAATGGCCTTCCATCCACAGGTCCCCTAACGAGGCCCCTTCAGATATGAATTCCGGAATACCCGGCATGTCCGCGACCCGCTTGATCCGGGTATAGCCATCATCACTCCGGTAGAGAACGCGCACCTGTACGGGTCGGAGACGATCGATGAAAAACGGAGAATGCGTCGTGACGACAAGCTGGGTTCCCTCTGTTGCCAGATCACACTCTTCTGCTAATTCCGGCAGCAGCCGCGGATGGAGATAGTTTTCCGGCTCCTCTATGCCGATAAGCTGTGGCGGTTCCGGATCATAGAGCAGGGTCAGATAGGCGAGCATCTTCAAGGTGCCGTCCGAGGCGTAGCGGGCCAGAATGGGAGTGGAAAAAGGGGCGTCCTTGACTTGCAGCAGCAGACGGCCGTCATCCAGGGGTTTGGAGGTAACCTTTTCAATGCGGGGAACTCTGCGGCGCAGGGTTTCGAAAATTCTCTCCAGCCGCTCGGGGTGTTCCTCGCTCAGATACTGGACAACATTGGGCAAATTGTCGCCTGTGGCTGAGAGCCGCTCCTCGGCCCCAGCCTCGGGATTGCCACGCGCAGCATCGGCGGATAGATAGGAAAGATGCCAACTGGTTATGAAGCTGCGCAGGGCAATGACCCGCGGATTCTCCTCCAATTGCCCCAAGGTGTTGACCGCCAGCACATCAGGTCCGGAGAGGGGTTTGGCTATCCGCTTATCTTTCGCCTCCGGTTGTTCACCGGTGATCACCTTGCCTTTGCCATGGCGATAGTCCAGGAAGTAAAACGGCGTACCGGGATGGGTACGTTTCCAGCGCAAAAACTCACGCGCGACCACCGGCCCGCGGCTGGTCTCCTCGATCCCCAGGTGATAGGTGATAAGCGGCGTGCCGGGTTTTTCCCGGTATTGCAGTTCGATTACGATCGGCCCTTCGGCATCCCTGCTGCGCAACTCCTTGAAGCGCCCGCGCCGGTCCCAGGCCTTGCGCAGACCGTCGCCGAAGCATTCGGAAAGGAACGCAAAGACATCAAACACCGTCGATTTGCCGCTACCGTTGGGTCCGAGCAGCACGGTCAGCGGCGTCAGGTCCTCAAGGCGGACGTCCCGCAGGGCGCGGTAGTTTTTGATGTGCAGGGTTTCCACTCGTGGTGGTTCGATCGTGACGTTCATCACAGGCTCCTTACGTTAGCGATGCCGTGCTGCTCGAGGATGGCCGCGGTGTTGGTCTTGGCCACGTCGTCGGCGAAGGCGCTGTCGCGGAAGACACAGGTTGTGTCTCCGGCCGGGGCGAGGACCTTGCGCCAGCTCACGATGCCCTGGGCCAGCTCCTCGACCTGATCGCGCTCGATCTCCTCGGCCAGGCAGGCCATGAGCACGCCGCCGCCCACGGCATGAACCTCCTTGCCGGCGATGGTGCGGGGCTTGCCGAGCTGGTCGCAAAACTCGGTGGCGACCGGTGCCGCCCTTGACATCCGTGCCGTACTTCTTGTCGTACGCCTCCTGCGCCATGCTGTCTTTGGGGTCTACTACGAATGCCATCTGGGTCTACCTCCCCGCCCTCAATCCACACTATTTTCGATGAAGGCGAGTGTCCCACGATCATTGGCAAATAGTGCTTGTCAATCAACGGAACCGAGCCCCATTTTGTTGACTGCCCCCCCCAAAGTCAAGTGAAGGTAGCTTGAACCCTCAACCGGACACTTCACTTGTCAAAATGCCGGACATCTTGACGTGTCAACAACAGCCTGTAGCTAGTGCCTGCAGCTAATGCTTGATCCAGCGCGCGGGATCCACCGCCTTGCCCCCGCGGCGAATTTCGAAGTACAGGTAGGGTCCCTTCAGGGAGCCGGTCTCTCCCACTCCTCCCAGCAGTTGACCCTGGCGCAGCCGTTGGCCCTTGTGCACGCGCAGGTCGTCCAGGTGGGCGTACAGGGTATAGAAGCCGCCCCCGTGCTCGACGATCACCAGCAGGCCGTAGCCCTCGAACCAGTCGGCAAACGCCACCCGACCCGGAAACACCACCCGTACCGGTGTACCCCGCGGGGCCCGCAGGTCGACGCCCTGGTGCCGGGTCACCGTGCCGAAGCGCCGGTCCTTCTGCAGGCCGAAGGGAACCTCCACCCGCCAACGGGCCAACGGCGCCGGCAGCCGTCCCCGCCAGGAGGAAAACTCGCTGCTGCTCTGCCGGCCTCCCTCGAACCGTTGCAACACCCCCTGCAGGCGCCGACGGGCCCGCACCAGCTCGCGCAGGGCTTTCTGGCGCAAGGAGGCCTGGCGCCGCACCAGCCCCAGCACCGCCAGTCGCTGCTGGCGCAACTGCTGCAACTGTTCCCGGCGTCCGCGCAACTCGGCGATGAGCCGGTCCTGCTGTCGCGCCTGCTGGCGGGTCTGCCGCTGGTTCTTCTGCAGCTGCTGCTGCAGCCGCTCCAGCTGGCCGACCAGGCGGGCATCCAGGCGGGCGCGGCGGTGCAACCAGCGCACCCGCTCCAGCGCCTGGCCCAGGTCGGCCGAGGAAAAGAGCAGCTCCAGCCAGCCGTACTCTCCCCGCTTGTAGAGAATGCGCAGGCGCCGCGCCAGGTCCCGGCGGCTGTCGTCTTCGAGATGCAACAACTTCCGGCGGCGCCGGGCCAGTCGCTCCAGGCGCCGGCGGCATTGTTCCAGGGCTTGCTGGGCCTGCTCCTGCTCGTTGCGTAGCTGCTGGTCCTGCTGCTCCAGCCGGGACAGTTCCTCGAGCAGGCGGGTGGACCGTCCCTGCAGTTTCTCCAGCAGGCGCTTCTGGCGCTGCAGGCGTTTTTCCGTCTCCTGCAGGTCCTGGCGCACGGGATGCTGCCGGCCGGCGGAAGCGGTGGATGCCCCGGCCAGGCCGGCCGCCAGCAGCAGCGCGGCTATTTCCAACCCCGCCTTCATTTCCTGAGATGCCGCCACAGCGACGCCGCCGTACCCGCCAGTCCCAGCAGCGCCCCGCCGGCCACCACCAGCAGCGCCGTGGTGGGGGACAGGAAGGCGGGGGTGAAAGAACTCTGCCCCAGGCCCACCGGCATGCGCAACCAGGGAGCCACCACCAGGAAGGCCAGGTAGGCCAGGCCCACCCCCAGGCCGGCGCCCAGCAGGCCCACCAGGGCTCCCTGCAGGTAGAAAGGGGCCTTGATGAAGGCCGGCGTGGCCCCCACCAGGCCCATGATCTCGCTCTCCTGGCGACGCGAGTAGACGGACAGGCGAATGGTGTTGGAAACGATTACCGCTGCCGCCAGCAGGATGAGCCCGCCCAGCACCAGTCCCAGGGTGCGCACCACGCGGATGAAACGGAAAAAGCGCCCCAGCCAACGCTGCCCGTACTGCACCTCCTCGACACCGGCGAGTTTCTCCAGTTGGGTGGCCAGCGCCGCCATGATCTCGGTGCGCCGTTTTCCCGGGCGCAATTCCACCTGCAGGGACGCCGGCAGGGGATTTTCCCCCAGCACCTCCAGCAGGTGGGCGTCGTCTCCCAGGCGACGCCGGAAGTCCTCCAGGGCCTGTTGCCGCTCCACCACCACCACCGCGGCCACGGCCTCGCGGGACTGCAACCACTGTTGCAGCTGCTGGCGACATTCCCGCTGGCAGTCATCGTCGACGAAGACCGTCAGGCGCAAGCGCGAACTCAGCTTGTCGGCCAGCCCGGAAAAGTTGCTGGCCAGCAGGCCGAACAGGCCCAGCAGGAGAAACACCACCGCCACCGTGCCGATGGTCAGGCCGGTAACTGCCGGCCGGCGCACCAGGTCCACCAGGGCCCGGCTGACGATCACCGCGCTACGACGCATATCCGGTCGTCCTCCCGGCTCCTTCCCGGTACCCGGCATACACCGCGGCAGGTCGTCCGGGACTGGAAAACGGTTCAGGCATCGGGCATGCCCCCGGAGATCACCCGGCCGCGGTCGATCTCGATGATGCGCTTGCGGGTGCGCCGCACCCAGTCGATGTCATGGGTGGCCACCACCACCGTCACCCCGCGGGCGTTGATCTCGCTCAGCAGCCGGTATATCGCCCGGCTGAGTTCCGGATCCAGGTTGCCGGTGGGCTCGTCGGCCAGCAGGATGGGGGGATCGTTGACGATGGCCCGGGCAATCGCCGCTCGTTGCTGCTCTCCCCCGGAAAGCTTCAGGGGAAAGGAACCGGCCTTGTGTTCCAGGCCCACCATCCGCAGGGCCTCGTTGATGCGCTGGCGGCGTTCCCGGCCGCCGATTCCCATCACGTCGCAAACCAGGCCGACGTTCTCCCGCACCGTCATGGTGGGAATCAGCTTGAAGTCCTGGAACACCACCCCGATGCGGCGGCGCAGCAGGGGAATCTCCCGGCGCTTGACCCGGGCCACGTTCTTGCCGAACAGCAGCATCTGTCCCGCCTGGCAGGGTTCGGCCAGGAAGGCCAGCCGCAGCAGGCTGGTCTTGCCGGCACCGGAGGGGCCGGTGATGAAGACGAACTCGGCCTTCTCGATACGCAGGGTGATGTCTGTCAGGGCGGGGCTGTCGGGTCCGTACGACATGTGTACATGGTACATCTCGATCATGTCCCACCACCGCCCTGGCCGAAACCCGCTCCGGGATCAGCCGTCTTCTTCCTCTCCCGACAGGTAGCTGAGGATGACCTCGTCCAGGCTCTTTTCGGTTATCAGGTTCTCGCCGAAGATGGTAGGCCCCGAGGTGTTGCGTGGCACCGGCTTTTCCGCCAGTCGGCGGGCGGCCATGACCTCGGGCGGCAGCTTTCTTTCCGCCGGCTTCGCATCGGCCGGGGTGCTGCCGGCGGACTTCTCCGCACCGGCCTTGAGAACCACCGGTGGACGGGCCGGTGCCGGAGGCGGAGCAGATTCCGGTGCGGGTGCCACGGGATAGACGCCGGAAGCGGGCTGGCCTCTGGCCGCGGGCATGGCCTGGACCGTGGGGGCTTCGTGGCGGGGCAGGCCCACCTGGGTGCGTGGCGACACGTTCGGGGCTGGTGTCGACGCCGGTGTCGGAACCGGAGCCGGTGCCGGGAAGCGGTCCGGTGCGGCCTCCACCGGGGCCGAGGAAGCCGCGGGGACGGGTGCCGGCACCGAGGTGATGTCCTTGCCGGCGACTATGTCGGCCCCGTCGACGGGTAACGCGGGGACCCCGGCATGCTGCACCGTGGCCGCTTCCCCGGGTACTTCCACCTTGTCGTAGACCCCGTTGATCAGGTTGCGCAGCATGGCCTTGTGCTGCTCCTGCATCAGTTCCCGGACTATCTGCTCCAGGTTCTCGGCCTGAACTATATCGGCATAGCTGGTTTTCTTGGTGGCCAGTATATTTCCACCCACGAACAGGTGGGTGATGATATGGGGGTTGTCGACTCCGCTGTCTTCGGTCTGCACGTGGTAGATACGGCCGTTGTGCTTGATATTGTGATTGAACCCCAGGACCATGCGTGACTTCTTGTGCTCGACCAAGGCGATATCCTCTTTCAGAAAAACCCGGGCCAGTGTAGCAGAGGCCCGCAGCCGAGGCAAGATAACCACCGCGATAATCACGGCATAGGTTGCTTGACCCGGTCGCGGCCGCTGTGATTCAATGTTCGCCACGACTGGTTGTAACGGTTGGCATCTGTTCCCGAAGGAATTCTCAGCGGAGGCTGCGGCAGATGAAGGTGCAATGCGAAAAATGCGGCTCGGAGTACAACATCGATGAGTCCCGGGTTCCCCCGGCGGGACTGCAAATCAAGTGCCCCAAGTGCCTGGCAACTTTCATGGTACGCCCCCGGCAGGCCGAGGCTCCGGCCACCGCCGGCGACATGTTCGACCTGGGGGCGGTGGATCTTTCCGGCGACGCCGGCGGCAACGCCGACCTGGAACTGGACCTGCCCCAGGAGCAGGCCCCGGCCGCACCACCTGCTCCCGGCCCGGCCGCCGCTCAACCACCGGGCTCCACCCTGCCGCCGGTGGGAGGCTCCACCCTGCCGCCATTGGGACAGTCCGCGGCGGGTCCGGGCTCGACTCCGGCCGCTCCCCAGCCCAGTGCCGGAGCCGGCGGCCAGTTGTTCGACTTTCTCGACCAGGAGATCGCCTCCGACCAGGAAGCGGAGAAGAGCGGGCCGGTGCGTTATCGCATCCGCCGCAAGAGCGGCAAGGTCTTCGGACCCTTCGACCAGGACACCGTCAAGAAGATGCTGGTCGATCACCAGCTCATGGGAAACGAGGAGGCCTCGCTCGACGGTGTCAACTACAAGCCCCTGGGTGCCTTCGAGGAATTCGCGACCACCATCAGGGCCCTGATGGACGAGCCGGTGGCCCAGGCCGAGGTTTCCGCTCCCCCGCCACCCTCCAGCCCAGCCCCGTCGACCGGCGATGACCTGGTGGCCCCCCAGGGTGTTGATTTCGCCGAACCCCCGGAGGAGACCAGCGGCAAATCCGGCTCCGGCGCCGGCATCATGATCGCCCTGGGGGTGCTGATCCTGGTCATCATCGCCGGCGTGGCCCTGGGATTCACCAGGTTCGGCTTCTTCGGCATCAAGGCCCTGACCGGTTCCGGGACGGCTTCCCGGCAGCAGACCGCCGCCACGACGGGCCAACAAGGCCAGGGGGGGCCCAGCGATCTGCTCTCCTACTACTACCAGGACAGCTATGCCGGCTACACCACCATCTACCAGCGGTTTAAGGAAATGCACAAGAAAGGCGATGACACCCAGACCGATCGCCTGCTGGCGGTGCTGTCGGTGGCCGCGCTGTTGCGCAACTACGGAGCCAACGAGGCCTACCTGAAAACGGGCCGCACCACCGTGGTGGCCATGAAAGACGAGGACCCCGAGAGCAAGCAGACCATCAAGGCCGAAGCAGCCCTGCTCATCCTGCCCAATCCCCAACAGGCTTTCAAGGTACTGCAACCGCTGGTGGGCAAGGACTCCCAGGACAAGGAAGCCCTGTACCTGGCCGGCTGGGCCCTGGCCTACCAGAAGAAATGGGCCGAGTCTGCCCGCTACTTCGACCGCGCCACGGTCATCGATCCGGACTTTGCCAAGGCCTACCACGCCCTGGGGGACATCCAGGCCCTGCAGGGCGACTTCAAGAGTGCCGCCCTGTTCTACCAGAAAGCGGCGGAAAAGGATCCCCGGCACGTGCAGTCGCTGGTGGAACTGGCCCGCATCCAGATCGAGGTGAACGACGACCTGGATGCCGGCTCGCAGTCCCTGCAACAGGTGTTCGGGAAGTACTTCAACAACCTGGCACCGGCGGAACAAGCCAAGGCGCATGCCCTGCAGGCGCGCATCTACGCCAAGCGCCACCAGCACGACAAGGTAATCAGCTCCCTGCAAACGGCCATCAATCTCATGCCCGCCAAGGTCTCCTACCTGGCCGAACTGGGCAACTACTATCTCGACATCGGCGAGTACGCCAAGGCCCATGCCCTCTTCGACAAGGCCCTGGCCAAGGATGCCAAGAACGTGGACGCCCAGATCGGCAAGGGCCGGGCCATGTGGAAGAGTGGAGACATAGTCAAGGCCAAGATACTGCTGGAAAAAACCGCCAAGGCCGCTCCTCGCGATCCGCGCCCTCCCTACCTGCTGGGGCGTATCAGCGAGGACCTGCAGAAACCACAGCAGGCCATGAACTACTACCAGCAGGCCCTGCAGGTATCTTCCAAGTTCCTGCTGGCCCGGGTGGCCATGGCCCAGCTGCAGATGAAGCAGGGCAAGACGGCCGATGCCCTGGGGGTTCTGGGCGAGGCAGTGCGACTCAACCCGCACTCGGCCATCGTCCACAACGGCATGGGCGAGATCTACCTGGCCCAGGAGAACCTGCGCCTGGCAGTCCGGGAATTCCGGCAGGCCATGGATCTGGATCCCGAGCTGCCGGGGGCCCATTTCAACATGGCGCTGGCCTTGCGCCAGCAGGGCAAGCTCGACCGGGCGCTGGCGGAGTTCAAGCAGGTTGCCACGCTGGCCCCGCGCTATCCCGATCTCGCCTACGAGCACGGCTACACCCTGTACCTGAAGAAGCAGTACCAGGATGCCCTGAAAATGTACGAGGACGCCATCACCCGCAACCCCAAGGACGACCGGCTCTACTTCCGGGCCGGCCTGGCAGCCCTGGGTGCCGGTGATGAACAGGCGGCCGTCAACTATTTCCAGACGGCCTCGGGCCTGAACCCCACCAACAGCGAGGCCGTCTTCCAGCTGGGCCTGCTGTTCTTCGGCAAGAAGGACATCGACCGGGCCAGGGAACTGTTCAAGAAGGTGGTGGAGCAGAACGACAACGACGCCCGGGCCCACTACTACATGGGCCTGTGTTACCAGCACCAGGACATGATGCTCGACGCCCTGGAGGAGTACCGCACCGCCATCAAGCTCGATTCCAAGTTGCTGGACGCTCGTATCGCCCTGGGCAAGGCCCAGGCCCAGCGCCTGCAGTTCGAGGAGGCCATCGAGCAGTTCAAGCGGGTGGTGGCCATGGATCCGCAACGCCTCGACGTACAGTTGGCGCTCGGTGAAGCTTATCTCAAGCAGGGAGCGGCTCGCCAGGCGTTGCGGGTGCTCACCAGGGCCTACCGGAAGAACCGCAAGTTCCCCGGGCTGGCCTACCTGGTGGGACGTGCCTACCATGACCAGGACAAGATCTCCCGGGCAACCAAGTTCTACCAGGAGGCGGTGCGCTTGAACCCCAGGGATCCCATGCCCCATTATTACCTGGGCTACGTCTACAAGGCCGGCCGCAGGAACCGCCAGGCCATCAGTGAATTCCGCCGCTACCTGCAGTTGCGGCCAGACGCTCCCGATGCCGACGACGTGCGCGAGGAGATCGACTACCTGCTCAACGAGTGAGCATTTCCCTGCCTCCGAGGAATCCATCCATGCTTGATCTTCGCCTGGTTACCGATCAACTCGATCTGGTGCGTGAGAAACTGGCCCGGCGCGGCCCGCTCCCTCCCCTGGATTCGCTGGCCCGGCTGGGAGAACGCCGCCGTACCCTCATCCGCCAGGTACAGGACCTCCGTCATCACAAGAAGCAGGCCGGCGACGACGTCAAGCGCCTGTCCCGGGAAGACCCACCCCGCGCAGAGCAGGTGCGCCGGCAGCTGCGCCAGCTGGGCCAGCAGCAGAAGCAACTGGAACAGCAACTCGCCGAGGTGGAACAGCAGCTGCAACAACAGCTGTTGCTGCTGCCCAACCTGCCCCACGAGACGGTGCCCGCCGGCCGGGACGAGGCCGACAACCGGCTGGAACGCCAGGTGGGACAACCACCACACTTCGACTTCGCCCCCCGGGCCCACTGGGACCTGGGGCCCGCACTCGGGGTGCTGGACTTCGAGCGCGGGGCCAAGATCTCGGGCAGCCGCTTCACCGTCCTGCGCGGCGCCGGGGCCCGGCTCGAGCGCGCCCTCATCAACTTCATGATCGACCTGCACGCCCGCCAGCACGACTACCAGGAAGTGTGGGTGCCGCAGCTGGTGCTGCGCGAGCGCATGCAAGCCACCGGGCAGCTGCCCAAGTTCGAAGACGATGCCTTCAAGACCGTCGACCCGGAGCTGTTTCTGGTACCCACCGCCGAGGTGCCGGTGACCAACCTGCACCGGGACGAGATCCTGGCCGCCGAGGAGCTGCCGCTCCGCTACGTCTGCTACACCGCCTGCTTCCGGCGCGAGGCCGGCTCGCACGGCAAGGACACCCGTGGCATCATCCGCCAGCACCAGTTCGACAAGGTGGAACTGGTGCAGCTGGTGCGCCCGGAAGAATCCTACCAGGTGCTCGAACAATTGACCGCCCACGCCGAGGCGGTGCTGCAGCAGCTCGAACTGCCCTACCGGGTGATGAACCTGTGCGGCGGTGACCTGGGCTTCTCCGCCGCCAAGACCTACGACCTGGAGGTGTGGATGCCCGCTCAGGATCGTTACCGGGAGATATCCTCCTGCTCGAACTTCGAGGACTTCCAGGCGCGCCGGGGACGCATTCGCTTCCGGCGGGAAAAGGGCTCGAAGCCCGAGCTGGTGCATACCCTCAACGGCTCCGGGCTGGCGGTGGGACGCACCCTGGCGGCCATCCTGGAAAACCACCAGCAGGCCGACGGTTCGGTCAGGATCCCCGCCGCCCTGGCACCCTACACCGGCTTCGACAGCATCCCTCCCCGGCAGTGATCCCCACGTGGTTTTTCGGGGTGGGGCCTCTCCGGCGGGAGCCGGGGAGGCGCCCTCGGACGATCTACCGATGGGACGCGCGGGCGCGCCGACATACAATTATCAACAGGTTGCCGACTGGAGGAAACACTACCGGGGCGCGGGTGTCGAGTGAACATGTCGCCAAACAGGACGGGCAGGACGATCGGCTGGCTGCTGTTGTTGCCGCTGGCCCTGGGCGCCTGCGACAGCGATTTCCTCCAGCTCGATCCCTATCCCCACTGCAGCAGCTACCCCTGCCAGGAGGAAATCGCCTGGTGGCAGCAACTGTGGCGGGAAGAAAGGCACAGCAGCCGGCGCCCGGCAGACGGGCCTTCCCGTGTAGCTGCCCGGCAACAGGTCTGGCAGCGGCTGCACCGGCTCGGCCGCCAGGCGGAAGACTTCAACGGGCTCTGCCGCCGGCAGGGCTGCAGCTCGCTGCAGGTGGCTCTTCACCGCCAGCAGGTCGTTTACCACGTGCAGTCCTTCCTCGAGCATGGCATTCCCCCGCCGCCGGCCCGCGGCCGGCCGCGGCCAACCCCGGCATTCGTCGACCGCTGGCGCGAGCCGCTGCTGTTGCTGGTCCTGCTGGGCGCGGGGCTGCTGGCCGCCTGTCTGCGCTGGGGAGTGCTGGGAGCCTACGCCTTCGCCGGGCTGGGGCACGAGCTGCGGCGCCGGGGCGCCCGCCTGCTCGACGGTCTTCGCTGGAGCCTGCCGCCCGGCACGCGCTGGCCGGCGCTGTGGACGGGGCTTTTCCTGCTGGCGGGGTGGCTCACCTTCATCTCCATGAACGGCGGGGAGGCCGCCTGGCGACTGCTGCTGGGAGGAAAACCGTGAACCCGGAAAACAGGAAGCCGGGCAATCACGGCCGTGCCGTGGCGTGGCTGCTTTACCTGCTGCTGCTGGCCTTGACCATCTGCTTCGCCAGCTCCATGGTCATCTACCTGGTCTTCGAGCGGCTGGTGTTCGGGCTGCTGCCGGTGGCGCCCGCCGGGCAGATCGCCATCCTGCTGGCCGTGGTGCTGGGGCACACCCTGACGTTGTGGCGCCGCCTGCCCGCGGCCCTGCTGGAGCCGGCCCGGCGGGTTGCCGCCGGGCTGGGCATGGTGCCCGCGGACGGTCGCGAGTTGGCCACGTTTCGCATGCTGGGCCTTTCGTTCGTGGCCGTGGCCGCGCTCGACCTGTGGCGGATCCTCTCGCTGGGCCGGCAACGAGACCTGCTGCTGCCGCACGGATACGAGTTCATGGCCCTGCTGCTGCTCAAGGTCCTGCTGGCCGTGCTGCTGGCCTGGTCGGCGCTCCGGGCCAGCCGGGGGCAACGCCTCTTTCCCCGGCGTTCACCGGCCGGGAAGGCCGGCTGGCCGGCCGGGCGCCTGCCGCAGCTGGTACGCACCTGCCTGCATGCCGCCATCCTGGCCACGGCCGGCATGCTGTGTGCCAGTGCGCTGGAGCGACACCTGCCCTGGCAATCCGTGCTGGGTGCGGGCGCCCCCATCCGTCCCGCCGCCTGGGGGGCGCAGCTGGGCGCGGTGGCTGCCGTGCACCTGCTGCGGCTGCCGCCAGCGACCCGGCGCGTGCTCACGGCCGGACTGGCGGCCGAGGCTGCCGGGCGGCTGTTGCTGGGCGAGGCGGCCGTGCTGCTGGTGCTGGGGGTAGTCGCGATGGTGGAATGGTTCGGACTGCGCGGCACGGCGGGCGCCGGCTGGTGGAACGCCGCCCGGGCCGCCTGGGCCTTCGGCCTGGGTTCCCTGGCCGGCGGCATGGCCGGGCGGCTGATCGGTGGCGTGCTCTTCGGCCTGTTCGGGGTGGCCGGGCCGGTCACCGGCGAGGCGCTGGGGGCGGTCTTCCTGGCCCTGGCCGGATACCTGTACGCGCGCTCTCCGGCCCCCTCCCCGTCCCCTTCTCTCCTCACAACCACATGAAAACAAGGCAAAAACCCCGGGCCTGTCCCCGGCCTTGCCCGGCCTTGTGAATGTCGCCATGCCCACTCATTCTTCGAAGCGCACCACGTCGCCCACCCGGGTGCCGGAGCGGGCCAGGGCCCCGGCGGGAAGCTCCAGCACCGCCCGGGCCCGAGGCACCCAGCGCGACAACCTGAAGGGGCGCATGCGCTCGACGAGGTGCAGCACCCGTCCCCGGCCGTCGAGGAAGGCGGCATCGAAGGTAAAGCGCATGAAGAAGGAATGAATCGAGCTGCAGGGGCGGATGAGCAGGGCGGTACCCGGCTCCAGGCCGTCCCGTCCCAGCAATCCCCGGAGCCGGGCGCGCAGGCTGGCGGCCTCCTCGACGCGCTCGGCCACCACGGTGCGGCGGGTGTCGTTGAGGGCTCTCATGAACCTACCTCACCACGATCTCCAGCCGCGGGCCCACTCTTATCTCCAGGCGCCGGCCGGCCCGGTGGGTATCGCCGTCGAGGGTGTAGCAGATGTCCTGTTCCGACTCGAAGACCACATGCTCGGCCACGGCCTCGACGATCTTGCGCTCGGAGACCTTGCGACCCCGGTAGATACGCGGCAGGGCCGCGGCGAAGGCGGCGGCGGAGCACTTGATACCCAGGAAGTGGAAGCTGTGCGGGCGCTCCTCGCAGCGGAAAAAGGGAGTGAAGCCCAGGCCGATCTGGTGCACGGTGCCGGCGGCCATGGCGGTGTAGACGGTGTCCGGCCAGGTCCGGCCGTCCACCGTCACCCGGGCCCGGAAGGGCCGAAACAGCCGCTGCGCCAGCGGGCCGCCGACCAGGGCCGAACCCACCCCGCGGACCAACACCCGGAAGGCGGTACTGGGGCAGGGATTGCCGGTGCCGTAATAGGCGTCGAGAAAGTTGTGGATGAGCCCGTTGCCGAAGATGAAGCCGTAGCGCCCCTCCACCAGCATGGTGTCGCGCCAGACGGTCTCGAAGGGGATGCCCTCGCGCAGCTTGCGCACCAGGTTCATGATGATCCCGGCCGGGCTGCCCTTGATGCCGCAGGCATTGGAGATGGTGTTCATGGTGCCGCCGCGCAGGAAGGCGATCTTGGGCAAGGGCTCGTCGCCGTATTCCTCGATGAAGGCGGTGATGGTGACGTGGTTGGAGCCGTCGCCGCCGTTTATGCCCAGCACCTCGATCCCCTCGGACTTGAACAGGCGGGCCATCTGGTGGATGTCGTCGATGTCGCGGGTGGCGGCGGCCTGGCCCTGGGAACCGACGATGTAGCCCAGGCTCTCCATGCCCTGGGGGTTCTTGCGGTTCTGCCGCGAGTGGGGATTGTTTATGATGCCTATTCCGGGCACGACTCGCTCGCGGGCCGACTCGCCTGCCGGTCGTCGTCTTCGCTGTCGCCCTCGCCGTCGGTCTTCTGCTGCTGGGTTGAAGGCTGGCCCGCCTGCAGGGCCGCCAGCTTCTCCAGGGCCAGCTCCAGCTTGCTCTTGGTGACCCGGTAGACCTGTTCGTCGGTGCGGGCCTTGCGCCGGGCTCCTTCCAGCTTCTTGCGCAACTGGCGGTTTTCCTCCTCGAGCTGTCTGATCTTGTCGCTGTCGGCGGCGCGCTCGCGAATCTGCTGCTGGTGACGCTCCTGTTGCTTCTGCTGGGCTTCCTGCAGCTCCCGGCGCAACTTCTCCACCCTGGCGGCGGCCTCCCGGTTGCTCTTCTCCAGCTCGGCCTGGCGCTGGCGCAACTCATCGAGCTGCCGCTCGTGCTCCCGGTCGGCATCTTCCCCGGCTGCCGGCCGGTTGCCGGCCTTCTGTCCGCTGGGCGCCTCCCGCCGGGCCTGCTTGAGCTGTTTTTCGGACTCGTGCAGCTTCTTCTTCAGGCGGGCGATTTCCTCCCGGGCCTTTTCCAGCTGGCCGCCCAGCCTGTCGGCCTGGCCGCACTTCTGCTCCAGGCGCTGGGCCGCCTGGCGCTCGGCCTGCTGCAGCTGCTGCTGTTGCTCGAGCAGTCCGGCGGCCCGCCGGCGCGCTGCCAGCCAGGCCCAGGCCAGCACCAGCACCAGCAGCGCCAGCAGCGCCGTAGCCACCGTCAGGATGGTCGTCCACATGACAATGCCTCCCGCAACCCGGCCGCCAGCGGGCCGGCCCGGCCCGCTGCCACGGGCAACCAGCGATAGCACAGGCCGAGGCAACAGACAAGCGGTCTGCTCGCCGCATCCAGGACCGCTCTTTCCCGGTTGCCGCCACGGCCTCGACTTTGGTAGAGTACGGGCAATGAAGCGAGACGACGAGAACGGCATTACGCCCTCGAAGGAAGAAGTATTCCAGGTCATCAACGCCAACAAGGAGCGTTTGCTCTCCTGGGGCGTGGTCAAACTGGGCCTGTTCGGATCCGTGGTGCGTAACGAGCAGAAGCCCGGCAGTGATGTCGATTTCCTGGCGGAGTTCGAAGAGGGTTGCAAGTCGTTCGATAATTTCCTCGCACTGGCCACCTTCCTGGAGGAAATACTGGGTTGCCGGGTGGAGCTGGTGACCAGGGAAGCACTCAGTCCCTATATCGGGCCCCGCATCATGCAAGAGGTCGAATATGTCGATTTCCGATCTTGATTTCCTCCGCCACATCAGGGATGAAATCGACTTTATCAGCAACCACTCGCAAGATCTTGACGTGGCACGTTTCAAGGCCGATGGAACCACCAGAAGAGCCTTCGTGCGAAGCCTGGAAATAATCGGCGAGGCCGCCAAGAAGGTATCACCGGAGTTCAAGCAACAACACCCGGAAATCGAGTGGAGAGCAATGGCGGGGATGCGCGACAAGCTGATTCATGACTATTTCGGGATAGACTACGACATTGTCTGGGACGTCGTGATCAACAAGCTCCCCTCCCTGGGGCGTGGTATCAAGACCCTCCTGGAATCAGAAGCTCCCGGCGCAAAGCACGGGTCGGGCTATTGACAGCCTCCGGCAATATTGGAATGCTGCCGGCAACCCGGAGGAGGGTATGGCCCATCGAATCGAAGTCGCCCTGCGCCAGGGCATCCGCGACGCCGCCGGCGAGAAGATCGCCCGGCGCATCGGCAGCGAGCTGGGTATCGACTCCGTCACCAGGGTGCGCTGCCTGGACGTCTACACCATCGACGCCGAGCTGACGGCGGAGCAGCTGCGGCTGGTGGCCGGCGACCCCCTGTGCGACCCGGTCATCCAGCAGTCGTTCGTGGACGGGCCGGCACCCGGCGAGTTCGATTGGGCCATCGAGGTGGCCCTGCGCCCCGGCGTCACCGACAACGTGGGCCGCACCGCCGCCGAGGCCATCGCCCTGGCCCTGGACCGTCCCTGGCGGGAAGGCGAATCTGTACACACCTCCCGCCAGTACCGCCTCGACGGCCGGCTGACCCGGGACCAGGTCGAGCGCATCGCCCGCGAGTTGCTGGCCAACGAACTCATCCAGGCGGTACGCATCCTCGCTGCCGGGGAATTCCGCGGCCGGGGCGGCTTTTCCGCGCAGGTGCCCCGGGTGGCCGGCAGCGGCCGGCCCCCGGTGGAATACATCTCCCTGGCCGGCGACGACGAGCAGTTGCTCGGCCTCAGCCGCCAGCGGGTGCTGGCCCTGAACCTGGCCGAGCTGCACGCCATTCGCGATTACTTCCGGCGCCCGCAGGTGGCCGAGCTGCGGAGGCAACACGGGCTGCGCGACGAACCCACCGACGTCGAGCTGGAGGCCCTGGCCCAGACCTGGTCCGAGCACTGCAAGCACAAGATCTTCAACGCCCGCATCAGCTACCGCGAAAACGACGGTCCGCCGGAGGAGATCGACTCCCTGTTCGACACCTACATCCGCGGTACCACCGAGCGGGTACGCCGGCAGCTGGGCGAGGACGACTACTGCCTGAGCGTGTTCGTCGACAACGCCGGGGTGGTGCGTTTCAACGACGACTGGTCGCTGGTGTTCAAGGTCGAGACCCACAACAGTCCCTCGGCGCTGGATCCTTACGGCGGGGCGCTGACCGGCATCGTCGGGGTCAACCGCGATCCCTTCGGCACCGGCATGGGAGCCCGCTTGATCTTCAACACCGACGTCTTCTGCTTCGCCGATCCCTTCCGCCGGGAAGCGGTGCCGCGGGGGCTGCTGCATCCGCGCCGGGTACTGGAGGGGGTGCGCGAGGGCGTGGAGCACGGCGGCAACAAGAGCGGCATTCCCACCGTCAACGGCTCGGTGGTGTTCGACGAACGCTACCTGGGCAAGCCCCTGGTCTACTGCGGCACCGCCGGGCTGTTGCCGGCCCGGGTGGGTGGCAGGCCCGGCCACGAGAAGGCCGCCCGTCCCGGCGATCGCATCGTCATGGTGGGCGGGCGCATCGGTGCCGACGGCATCCACGGGGCCACCTTCTCCTCCGAGGAGCTGCACGAGGGCTCTCCCGCCACGGCGGTGCAGATCGGCGATCCCATCACCCAGAAGCGCATGACCGACTTCCTGCTGCTGGCCCGGGACCAGGGGCTGTACAGCGCCATCACCGACAACGGTGCCGGGGGGCTGTCGTCCTCGGTGGGGGAGATGGCCCGGGACCCGGGCGGTTGCCGGCTGGATCTCAGCCGGGCCCCGCTCAAGTACCAGGGGCTGGCCCCCTGGGAGATCCTGCTCAGCGAGGCCCAGGAGCGCATGACCGTGGCCGTGCCCCCGGAGCGGCTGGAGCGCTTCCTGCTGCTGGCCCGGCGCTACCAGGTGGAGGCCACCGACCTGGGCTGCTTCGACGACTCGGGCCTGTTCCGGGTCGACGACGGTGGCCGCTGCGTGGCCCTGCTGCACATGGATTTCTTCCACGACGGCGTACCCCGCCTGCAGCTCGAGGCGCGCTGGAACCCTCCGCCGGCCGGCGGCGACCTGCCGCCGGAACCCGCCGATCACGGGACACTGCTCCGCCGGATGCTGGGCCGGCTCAACATCTGCTCCAAGGAATACTGGGTGCGCCAGTACGATCACGAGGTGCAGGCCGGCACCGTGGTCAAGCCCCTGTGCGGTGCCCGCGACGACGGGCCCAGCGACGCCGCCGTCTTCCGGCCGCTGCTCGATTCCTGGCAGGCGGTGGTGGTGGCGCACGGCATCTGCCCGCGCTACTCCGATCTCGACACCTTCGCCATGGCCAGCGCCGCCGTCGACGAAGCGGTGCGCAATGCCGTCTGCTGCGGCGCCGATCCCCGGCGCCTGGCGGCGCTGGACAACTTCTGCTGGTGCGACCCGGTGCTGAGCGAGAAAAACCCCGATGGAGACTTCAAGCTGGGCCAGCTGGTGCGGGCCTGCCGCGGGTTGTACGAAGCCTGCTGCGCCTACGGCCTCCCGCTCATCTCCGGCAAGGACAG
>QMME01000034.1 GCA_003647095.1 Deltaproteobacteria bacterium | reverse complement strand
CGGCCTGCCGGTGGCCAGCCTGGGCACGGTGCGCTCCTCGTCCGACGAAAGCGGTCCCGGCTACCGCCAGCAGGCCTCCTGCCTGTCCGGCCGGCAGATCCGCCTGAGCAGCCTGTTGACCGATCGTTGCCGGCACCTGCTCAACCTGGCCGTGTGCAAGAACCACTTCGCCGCCGGCTTTACCGGCTGCCTGAAGAACCACTACGGTTCCTTCGCCAATCCCTACGACTACCACGACGGCTGCGAGCAGCACATCGCCCGGCTCAACGCCCTGCCGGAGATCGTCTCGGTATCCCGCCTGTTCGTGCTGGATGCCTTGCGGGCGGTGACCCAGGGAGACACCGACAAGCCCCCCGACGCGGAACCCTGCCGCCTGCTGCTGGGGCTCGACCCGGTGGCCGTCGACCAGCGAGGCCTGGAACTGCGTGACGAGGTCCGCGCCGCGGCCGGCCTGGAGGCGGGGGCCCCGGCCGGCTACCTGGAGGTGGCCGAGGGCCTGGGGCTGGGCAGCCGCACCTACCGGCTGGTGAGCGTGGAGTTGTAGTTCGCCCCGGCCGGCCTGTCAGGGCCGGTCGCGCAGCATCTCGCAGAAAGCCTCCAGGCGGTTGCGCAGTGGCGCTTCCTCTTCCTCGCCGAACTGGCTGTGCAGCTCGAGCCAGCCCAGCCCGGCGGAGCTCACCCGGCTGGCACAGCGGGACGAGCACATGGCGAAGGGAGTACAGGATACCAGCTGGTGGAACACCACGCCCTGTACCCGCCAGTCGGCGGCCAGGCGGAGCAGCCGCTGGGCCGGTTCGGCCTGGCCGATCAGGCAGGGACAGGCACAGGACAGCAGCACCCGCTCGGCGGCGGCCTCGATGAGCGAGGCCCGGTTGAACTCGTCGATCACCAGGGGGCGATCCAGCCAGGCGGTCAGGTTGCACAGGTCGTCGATGACCACCTGGCCGCCGCTGGCGGCCGCCGCCAGCGGTATCTTCAGGTCCGGCCAGAGGATCGGTGAACCGGCCAGCAACAGGCGCACCGGGGCCGCCTCCCCGGCGGCGGGTTGCCGGGGATGAGCGGCCAGCTCGTCGAGCAGCGCCGTGGCGTGCTCGTTCCACCAGGCAATGTCCGCCAGCGCCGCGGCCTGCATCACCTCCAGGGCGTCGGCGCCGGACAGGGGCGGATATTCGGCCCGGCGCAGCCGGTTGAGCCGGCGCACCAGCTCGGCCCGGCGATTCACCAGGGCGGACGCCTCCAGCAGGTGTCGCCGGCGGGGCCGGTGACCCAGCCGGGACAGGCGCCCCAGCAGGCGCTCCATCTCTCCCAGCCAGAGCCGGCGTGAGCGCTGCTGTTGCGGGGCGGCCGGCACCTGCAGCAGTTCCACCGGGCAGGGCCAGTCCAGGCCCTCGGCCAGGCCCCGCTTGGCGTCGCAGCTGGTCGGCAACAGCAGCAGCTGCAGCCGCTCCAGCAGCCCCCCGCCGCTTTCCAGCAGGCCGGCCAGGGCACGTACCTCGCTGCAGGTCTCGCTGCCCAGTCGCTGCCCGCCCAACCGCGCGGCTTCGTCGTATCCCGTCTCCAGCCGCAGGGGTCGCAGGCCGCAGGCCAGCACCAGTTCCTCGGGAACGAAGCCGCACAACTGGCCCACCGCCGGACGGGAATCGTTGTGCAGATCCGCCAGCCACTGTTGCCGGCGGAAAAACTCGTCGAAGGCCGCCAGGGCCCGCGGCCGTCGTGGCTGGGCGGCCAGACGCTCGAGCAGGCGCCGCTGTTGCCCGCTGCCCAGTCCGGCGGGGGGACCGCCGCCACCACTGGCAGAAGGTTCATTCACTGCCACAGTCCCTCGATTACTTCACCACAGTCGGGGCAACGGCCCTCGCGCAGGCGATTACGGCGCACACTGAAGCCCACCCGTTCGATGAGTAGCTCCCGGCAGGCGGGACAGCGGGTGTTTTCGCCCTGGTCTCCCCAGACGTTTCCCGAGTAGACGAAGCGCAGGCCGGCCTCCAGGCCGATCTGCCGGGCCTGCTCGATGGTGGCCAGCGGCGTGGGATGGCGATCGAGCATGTCGTTGTCGGGATGGAAGCGGCTCAGGTGCCAGGGAATGGCCGGGTCCACCTCGACCAGGAAAGCGGCCAGGCGCTGCAGCTGTTCCGGATCATCGTTGAGCCCGGGGATGAGCAAGGTGGTCACCTCCACCCAGATGCCCAGCTCGTGCATCAGGCTGATGGTGTCCAGCACCGGCTGCAGCCGCCCCCCGCAGATCTTCCGGTAGAACTCGTCGCTGAAGGACTTGAGATCGACGTTGGCCGCGGCCAGGTTGGGTGCCAGGTCGCGCAGGGGCCGGGCGGCGGTGTAGCCGTTGCTGATCGACAGGCAGCGGATGCCATGGCGGCCGGCCCCGGCGGCGATGTCCTGGGCCCATTCCATGAAGATGGTGGGCTCGGTGTAGGTGAAGGAGATGGTGGCGGTGCCACGCTCCCGGGCGATCTCCACCACCTGCTCGGCCGGCAGGAGCGAGCCGGGGATCTGGCCCAACCGCTGAGGTGCCTGGCTGATCTCGTGGTTCTGGCAGTGGCGGCAGCGGAAGTTGCAGCCGGCGGTGGCCACGCTCAGGCTGGAGCTGCCCGGCAGCACGTGGAACAGGGGCTTTTTCTCGATGGGATCATCGTGCACGGCGATGGCCCGGGCGTAGTTGAGGGAGAACAACTGGCCGTCCCGGTTCTGGCGCACCCCGCAGATTCCCCGGGCGCCCGGCTTTATCAGGCACTGGTGGGGACACAACAGGCAACGAACCATCCCTTCGGCTTCTGCCTGCCAGTAGCGTGCCGGTTGCATGTTCACCTCTTTCCTGGTACCCGCCAAGGGACAGCCGTGATTGTAGGAAAGGGCGCGCCGCTTGTCTAGCTGCCGGGGGCATGCTAGGAAGTCAGCCAGGCTAGGAGGCAGATACATGGTGGCAAACAACATCGACAGCGGCCAGGTAGCCAAGACGGCCAGGCTGTGCCGGGAAAAGGGCATCGTCATTCCCACCTTCGCCCAGCAACGGGATCCCCGCCTGGTGCCGGAGGAAATAAGGCGGCAACTGGCCGGCATCGGCCTGTGGGACGTGCATCCGCTCAACCTGTTCCGCATCACCTGGAAGAACGATCCCCGCAGCGGCCTGTTCGGCAAGGTCAACTTCCTGGAAATTCCCCGGGAGCTGACCGGGGTGCGGGCGCGCATCCTGGCCCTGGTGGGCAAGTTCTTTCCCACCGGCGCCCACAAGGTTGGGGCCACCTTCGGTTGCCTGGTGCCGCGCCTGGTGGAGGGCTCCTTCGCTCCCACCCGCCACAAGGCGGTGTGGCCGTCCACCGGCAACTACTGTCGGGGCGGGGCCTACAACTCGGCCCTGCTGGGCTGTCATTCCATCGCCATCCTGCCCGAGCAGATGAGCCGGGAGCGTTTCGAGTGGCTGGAGTCGGTGGGCTCGGAGATAATCGCCACCCCCGGCTGCGAGTCCAACGTCAAGGAGATCTACGACAAGTGCTGGGAGCTGCGCGGCAGCGATCCCGACGTGGTGGTGCTGAACCAGTTCGACGAGTTCGGCAACGGCATGTGGCACTACGAGATCACCGGCGCCGCCATCAAGGAAGTCCTGGACGAGGTGTGCCAGGGGCGGGATCGCCTCTTTGCCTACGTCTCGGCCACGGGCAGCGCCGGCACCCTGGCAGCGGGAGATCGTCTCAAGGAACTGTACCCGGGTGCGAAGATCATCGCTTCCGAGGCGCTGCAGTGCCCCACCCTGCTGGAAAACGGCTTCGGGGCCCACCGTATCGAGGGCATCGGCGACAAGCACGTGCCCTGGATTCACAACGTGCGCAATACCGACATGGTGGTGGCCATCGACGACAACGCCCCCATGGCGCTCATTCGCCTGTTCAACGAACCGGCCGGGCGCGACTACCTGCGCGGGCGCGGGGTGCCGGCCGACATCGTCGAGCGACTCGACCTGCTGGGTATCTCCAGCATCTCCAACCTGCTCAGCGCCATCAAGACTGCCCGCTGGTACGAGCTGGACGAGCACGACATCATCTTCACCGTTTTCACCGATTCCATGGAACTGTACCAGTCGCGCCTGGCCGAGGCACGCCAGGCCCAGGGGCCCTACGACCAGCGCCAGGCGGAACTCGATTTCCACCTGCACCTGGCCGGTCTCAAGACCGACAACCTGCTGGAACTCGACCAGCCGGCACGGCGGCGCATCCACAACCTCAAGTACTACACCTGGATCGAACAACAGCAGAAGGAGCTGGCCGAGCTCGAGGCCCAGTGGCACGAGTACAAGACCTACTGGCCGGAACACTTTGCCGTGGCCGATCGCTACGACCGGCTCATCGAGCAGTTCAACCGGCTGGTGGCCGGAGCTGGCGGGTAAGCGGCCGGGTTACTCCCGGAAGGTCTCTTCCATGGCCTGGAAAAAGTGGCTGCTGCGCCCCGAGACCTTCTCCAGCTCCCCCTCGTCCAGGTAGATGCCGCCGCAGCTGAAGCACTTGTCCACCTCGACCTCGTTGAGGAGGATGGTCTTCATCTCCATGCCGCACTTGGGACAGTGCATCCAGTGCAGTTGCTGGAGCTGCTTTCTTTCTTCCTGGCTCATCTGCTGCTGTTGCTGCAGGGCCAGCTTGCGCAGCTTGAGGGCTTCCTCGCGGGCGAAGTATTCTTCTTCCTTGTTGGTGGGTTTCAGGGGCATGCGCTTTTTCCTCCTTGTCCGGTCGTTCACGGGCACCGGCCCGCGGGCCCGGTGCCTGCAGGTTGCTAGAGCTCCTTGAGATTGCGCCTGGCCACAGCGGCGTCGGGGCCCTGGGGATGAAGCTCCAGGTAGCGCTGGTAGTAGTGCCGGGCCTTCCCGGTGTTGCCCTGGTACTTCTGGGCCTCGGCCATGCCCATGAGGGCATCGGCGTTGCGGGGGTCGGCCTTGAGCGCCTTGCCGAACCAGAGAATGGCGGCGGCATTGGAGCCGGCATCCAGATAGCACAATCCCTTGCCGGCCAGTGCGGCGGCACCGTCGGAACGCAGCTTGAGGGCGCGGTCGTAGGAAGCCAGGGCCTTGCGGGTGGCGCCGGCATCGAGCTGGCGGGAGGCCAGCTTCAACCAGCCCTGGTAGGTTGTCGGCTCACCCGGCTGGGCCGGTGTCTCTTTCTTCTTCTCCTCCGGGGGCTGCTGTCGCTGCTCCAGCGAGGCCAGCAATGCCTGCGCCTGGCGGTGAGAGGGCTTCTGCGCCAGGATGCTCTTCAGCTCGGCCCGGGCGGCATCTTCCTGCTTCTGTGCCAGCAGCAGGCGTGCCAGTTTCAGGCGCGCGGCCACCAGGCCGGCGTCGGCTGCCAGTGCCTGGCGCAAGCGGGCGGCGGCGGCCCCGGCCTGGCCCGCCATGCCGGCCAGGGAGGCGCCGTCGACGTAGAGCAACCAGGGGTTCTGCGGGGCTTGCCGGCGGGCCGGCTGCAAGACCTTCTCCACGTGGGCGCGCTCGCCACTCATCACCCGGTAATAGTCGGCCAGGGCGATGGCGGCCTCCACGCTGTTGGCATCCAGCCGGCGGGCGTCATCGACCAGGCGCTTGGCCTCCACGAGTTCCTTGCGGGCCTGGTCGACCAGCCTCAGGTGCTGCTTCTGCAGATCCACCTTCTGGTTGTGCACGGCGGCGATCTTGTCGAACAGTTCCCCCTGGGGCTGGGAACCGTCCCGGGGCTTGAGTTCGTCTTCACGCTTCTGCAGTTCGGCGATCTTCCCATCCAGCCTGGCGATTTCGGCCTGGGCATGATCGGCCTGCTCGGTATGCAACAACGAAAGCGCCGCCAGGGCTTGCGGATACTTGCCGTCCGCCCGCCGGATGGCATCGTCCAGCAGCTTGGCCGCGGCGGCGAAGTCGGCCTGGCTGTCACCCTTCAGGCTGGCCAGGCCCTGCTGGTAGGCCTGGCTGGCCGCCGGGGGAATCTCCTGTCGGCCCACCAGGCGGTGGAAGGTATCCATGAAGGACCCGGGTGCGGCCAGGTACCAGGCGCCCAGCCCGGCGAGTACCAGCAGCAGCGGAACCAGGAAGTACCACTTGCGACGGCTGCGGCGTTTCCACTTCTCGATGACGTCGTCGTCGTCACCGGCAGCGCCCTCTCCCCAGGAGTCGGGTTCCAGCTGTCCGCCGCCCATGAATGCCTGTTCGGCCGCCAGCGCGGGTTGTCCGGGTGAAGATGGCTCGGTTGCCGGCGCGGGGCCGGTGGTCACCGGAGGGGCAGGCTGCACCGGAGCTGCAGGCTGCACCGGAGTTGCAGGGGGTGGTTCGGAAACGGAAGCCGCCGGTGCCGGCGCGGCTACCGGGGCCGCCGGCGTGGAGACGGCCGGCTCTACCGCCGCGGGCAACGGCTGGGTGACGCTGGCCGCCGGAGTGGCGGCCGGCAGCGGCTGGGTCGGCGAGGCGCCGGGCAACTGGGCACCGGCGGGGGCCGCGGTCGCAGCCGCCGTGGCCTGGTCGACGACCTGGAAAAAGGAGGCCAGTTCGGTGATTTCGCCCAGGCGCTTCCAGCTCTCGCCGCTTCTGGAAATCTCGTCGTCACGGGATACCTTGCGTTCGACGATCCATTTCTGCAGGGTGGTCAATTCCTTGAAAGTGAGAACCGTGCCATCGCCCTTGCGCACCATCCAGTTGCGGCCGCCCTCTCCTTCGTCTTTCTTGCCCAGCACCACCGGCTCGGTGAGCACGAAGGACTTCTTGCGTATCTTGAACAGGTGACCGCAGGTGGAACACTTGACGGTGACACCCTCCTCGGTTACCCGGTCGTCCTCGAATTCGTACTCCGTGCCGCACCTTTCACAACGAACGTCCATGGTTTTCTCCCTGAAACTACCGGTGCGTCATTGTTCCTTGAGCCTGGCCAGCTTGTTCTTGATCACCCGGGCGCGTTCGAAGTCACCGAGTTTCTCACAGGCCCTGGCCAGACCCCTGAGTGCCTCCGTGGAACCGGGCCGGGCCGCCAGTGCCCGGTTGAATTCCAGTGCCGCCCGGGAATACTGGCGCAAGCGCACCGCCTCGCGGGCCCGGCGCATGGCCTTGAGGTAGAGCCGCTCCCGGTCCGCGGCTGGTTTTATCGTGCCCGTGTCCTTGCCGGCAGGGTCCTCTCCGGGGAAGGAAATTCCCAGTGCCGACAGGGGGGGCAGGTTGCCCAGGTTCACCAGGCCGTAGCGAGTGGCCGTGGCCGACCCGACCAGCAGCACTGCCACCAGAACGAGCAGGGTCAGGGTCCACAGCCCCGCCCCGGCTCGTGGGCCGACGGGGCGGAGCGGTGATACCAGCGGCCTGGTGGGAGACACCGGCTGCTGCACCACCGGCACCCCCGGGGTCAGGGCGATCATCTCGGCGGTCGAGGCCAGTGGCTGGCTCACTTCGAGCAGGGAAGATGCCGGTATCCACTCGCCGGCGGGCTCGGCGACCTCGCAGCTGTCGATGTCGTCGCGCCCGGCCAGCCAGCGCAGCATGGCCTCGCGACCGGAAAAATCGTAGGTAAGTCCCCGGCTGGTACGCACCCGGTATGATTCCAGCGGCGAGGGATGGCTGGCGGCTCCGCTCTGGGCGCGGATGGTGGACATTCCCCGGACCTGCTCGCCGGGCCCGCTGTTGCCGGTGGTGGGTGGGGCCGGTTGCTGCGCGGTGGCTGGCGGGGCCGCGGCCGGAGGAGGCTGGGCCGGGGAGGGCGTGGCCCCCGGGGCTATCTGTTGCCAGGGCGTGGCTTGCCGGTGGTCGGCCTCGGCCAGCACCGGAGGCAGGGATTGCTCTTCCGGGGCAGCGGCCGGCGGCGGCACCGCCGCCGGGCCCTGGGCTGGATCTGGAGGACCGGCCTGCTGCACCGGGGCGGCCGGCGTGGCCGCCGCTGGCGCCACGGGCCCCGCTCGAGACGGAGCCGACCGTGGAGGAGACGGCGGAGCCGGGCTGGCGGGGGGGAGCGGGGAGGGAGGCGCCGGGGTCGGTTCCCGCCGGGCGATGAAGACGGTGGCGCACTTGGGACACTTTATCCTGGCCCCGCCGGCCGGAATCTTATCGTCGGCCACGCGGTATGAGGTGGAGCAGCTGGGACAGGATACCTTCATGCTCACCCCGCTGGGACAAGACCTCGCAATTAGAGCCGATTATCACGTATCAGCGCGGTGCGCAAGAAGCCTTCCCCTCAATAAGCGCATATGTTGATGACCGTGTCGATCAGTTGCTGCTGGCAGGTGGTGGTGTCGGCCAGGCACTGCTCGGCCTGGGCCTTGGCCTCTCCTTCGCAGGGCCCGCCCGGGTCCATGGGTTTGCAGCTACAGGGATCGAATTGATCCGGCTGCTGGTGCCCGGAGGTCCAGCACTGGCAAAAGCAGCAGTCGTTGATGCCGGCGCAGGCGGTATCGAAGGCCGCGTAGGCGATCTGCAGGGCCTGCTCGCAGACGTTGCCCCCGGTCTGCGTGGTGTCTTCCTGGCACAGGGCGTCGTCGGGAAACTGCTCGCAAAATCCGGCACCGTAATCGGAGCCGCAGGCGGCCAGGAAACCGGCCAAGACGGTGACGGGGAAGATGGCGGTTTTCATCCATGTCCTCCTTGGGTTGATATCCGCCCGCCAGTATAGCGCCCCGGGCGCCGGTGTAGAAGTACGAAGTTGACTACGCCGGGCCGCTGCCGTAGGCTGACCCGGTTGGGGACTTGCGACCGGAGGTAAGCGTTGGAAGAGCAAGTGATCGAGGGCCAGGAGCCCCAGATCGATCTACGCGACTACTGGAACGTGGTGATCAAGCGCCGCTGGACGGTGCTGTTTTTCTTCGTGGTGGTGGTCACCCTGGTGACCATCTACACCCTGCGCCAGACCAAGATCTACGAGGCCAAGGCCTCGGTGATCATCGAGCCCTACGCTCCCCAGGTGCTGGGCAACGTGCGCGAGGTTTACAACCTGGGGGCCGGTTCCTACTGGAGCAACAAGGAATACTACGAGACCCAGTACCAGGTGATCACTTCCCGGGCGGTGGCACAGAAAGTGGTGCAGACACTGCGACTGGAGGGCAACAAGGAGTTCCTCGGCATCGACAAGCTGCCGCCCGAGCAGCAGCAGCGCTACCTGGAGGAACCCATCGACTACGTCGAAAAGGTGCGCTCCATGCTCGAAGTCGAGCCCGTCAAGGACAGCCGCACCGCCTACATCAAGGCCCGCCATCGTTATCCCAAGTGGGCCCAGCGCCTGGCCAACTCGGCCGTCAATGCCTACATCGAGTACAACCGCCAGGTGCGCCGCCAGGTCAGCCAGGACGCCGCCGGCTGGCTGGCCAGCCAGGCGGCCGAACTCAAGACGCGCATGGAGGATGCGGAGTACCGCCTCTACCAGTACAAGCGCGACAACAAGATCCTCTCGGTTTCGCTGGAGGATCGCCAGAACATCATCTCCCAGCGCCTGCAGGATCTCAACCAGACGCTCAACAACATCCAGGCCGAGCGCATCGGCCTGGAAGCGCGGCGCCAGAAGATCCTCGACATCAAGGAACACCGGCTGGCCCTGGATGCCGTGGACAAGGTCATCAGCAACGCCCTCATCCAGCAACTGAAGGCCAACTACGTCAAGCTCAAGGAAGAACAGACCGAGCTGTCCACCAAGTACCTGCCCGATCACCCCAAGCTGAAGATGGTGGAGAACAAGCTCAAGCTGCTGCGCCGCTCCATCGACCGGGAGATCGATAACGTCATGGCCAGCCTGGAGTCCGAGTACCAGGTCAAGCTGGACGCGGAGAAACGCCTGCGCCAGGAGCTGGCGCGGGTCAAGTCGGAGGCCCAGGATGTCAACAAGAAGGAAATCGAGTACAATCGCATGAAGCGGGTGGCCGACAACTACGCCGCCCTCTACCAGCACATCCTCAAGCGCCAGAAGGAGGCCACCCTGGCCGCTCACCAGGAGACCAACAACGTCTACAAGCTCGATTCGGCGGTGGAACCGCTGCGCCCGGTCTATCCCCGGGTAAAGCTCAACCTGCTGCTGGCGGTGGTGGTGGGCCTGCTGGGAGGAGTGGGGCTGGCCTTCTTCCTGGAATACCTGGACAACACCATCAAGACCCAGGAAGACGTCGAGCGCCACTTGCGGGTGCCCTTCCTGGGGGTGGTGCCCTCCATCAAGCTCGATCCCAAGGATGTGGAGGGAGACGTCACCCAGCTGCGCGACAACTACCTCATCGCCCACCCCAAGAGCTCCGTGGCCGAGTGTTGCCGTACCGTGCGTACCAACATCCTGTTCATGTCCCCGGAAAAATCCGCCCGCCGCATCCTCATCACCTCGGCCGGTCCCCAGGAGGGCAAGAGCACGGTGGTCATCAACCTGGGTATCACCATGGCCCAGAGCGGCTCGCGGGTGTTGCTCGTCGATACCGACATGCGCCGGCCGCGCCTGCACAAGTCCTTCGGCATGGTGCGCGGACAGGGGCTGACCACCGCCATCCTGGGTGAGGCGGAAGTGGAAGAGATGGTGCGCACCACCGATGTGGCCGGGCTGGATATCCTGCCCTGCGGCCCCATCCCTCCCAATCCCACCGAGTTGTTTCACACCGAGCGCTTCGCCCAGTTGCTGGAGGAACTGGACCGGAAATACGATCGCCTGATGTTCGACAGTCCCCCGGTGATGATGGTGGCCGATCCTCTGATCCTCTCCCATTCCATGGACGGGGTGTTGCTGGTGGTCAAGGGAGGCAGCACCTCGCGGGATCTGGCCTCCCGGGCCCTGCGCCAGCTCCAGGATGTCAATGCTCGTATCCTGGGAGTGGTCATCAACGACCTGGACCTGGAGCACCGCGAGTACGGTTACTATTACTACCGGCGCTACGGATACTACTATGGCGAGAAGGAAAGCGACGCCAGCAGCACGGGATGAGTCGCACCGGGTGGAGGTTCCCCTGGTTGATCTCGCTCCCCAGCACCGGCCCCTGCAGGCGGAGTTGTGGCAGGCGGTGCAGGCGGTGGCCGCCCACCAGCGCTTCGTCAACGGGCCGGAGGTGGAACTGTTCGAGCAGGAGATGTCCGCTTACCTGGGCGTGGCCCATGCCGTGGCGGTGTCGTCGGGAACCGACGCCCTGCTGGCGGCGCTCATGGCCCTGGGCGTGGGTCCCGGCGACGAGGTAATCACCACCGCCTATTCCTTCGTGGCCACCGCCGAGGTCATCGCCCGCCTGGGGGCCCGGCCGGTCTTCTGCGACATTCTTCCCGACAGCCTGTTCCTGCGTCCCGGAGCCGTTCGCGAGGCCTTTACCAGCAACACCAAGGTCATCCTGGCGGTCCACCTTTTCGGACGACTGGGCCCGGTGGAGGAGCTGGCGAAACTGGCCGCCGAGCGCGGGGTGGCGCTGGTGGAGGATTGCGCCCAGGCACTGGGAGCGCGGGCGGGCGGACGCAGCGCCGGCAGCTTCGGGCTGAGCGGCGCTTTCAGCTTCTTCCCCTCCAAGAATCTCGGTGCCTGGGGAGACGGCGGGATGGTGGTCACCGGGGACGGGGGAATGGCCGGCACCCTGCGCCGGCTGCGCGAGCACGGCCAGGTGGAACGCGGGCATTACCAGAAGCTGGGAGGCAATTTCCGGCTGGACACCTTGCAGGCGGCGGTGCTGCGGGTCAAGCTCGGACACCTGGAACGGTGGCTGGACGAGCGCCTGCGGGCGGCGCAGCTGTACCTGCAGATGTTCTGGGAAGCCGGGCTGTGCGCCGGCCCGGACGAGACCCAGCATCCCGGCCACCGGCTGGTGATGCCGCAGTTGCCGGCCGGCGAGCGGGAACATGCCTTCAACCTGTTCGTGGTGCGGGCCGAGAAGCGCAACGAATTGGCCGCCTACCTGGCCCGGCGGGGCATCGCCACGGCGGTGTATTACCGCACCCCGGTGCCGCTGCAGCCGTGCTTCGCCGATCTGGGCTACGGCCCGGGAGACTTTCCGGTAACCGAGGAGGCCTGCCGGCAGGTCCTGGCCCTGCCCCTGTTCCCTGGTATCAGCCCGGACCAGCAACGGGCAGTGGTGGCGGCGGTGGCGGAGTTCTACCGGCAAGCGGATTGACAGCCATGCAGACAGGAGGGTCAGCAAGCGGCTGGATAGAGCGGCCCGAACCGGCCTGGTACGCGGTGCACACCCGCTCGCGCCACGAGCGCAGGGCCCGCGAGGAGTTGCAAGGTGTGGGCCTGGAGGTGTTCCTGCCCGAGATCTGGGCCTGGTCGCGGAGGCGCGACCGGCGCCGGAAATATCTCAAGGCCTTGTTTCCCGGGTACCTGTTCGTGCGGACTCCCTTGCTGGCGGGCAGCCGGCTGAGCATCCTGCAGGCCCGCTCGGTGGTGGGGTTGGTGGGGGTGGGTTACCGCCCGGTGCCCGTGCCCGAGCAGCAGGTGGAATCGGTACGCCTGCTGGTGGAGGGAGCACCCGACGCCGGGCCCCACCCCCTGGTGGGGCGGGGTAGCCGGGTGCAAGTGGTCGACGGGCCCCTGGCCGGGGTGGTGGGGGTGGTGGTGGAGATGCCCCGGGGCGGGCGCAAGATCGTCGTCGAGGTGGATCTGCTGGGCCGGGCGGTGGCGGCCACGCTGGGCGCTGCCCAGGTGGCGCCCTTCCTGGGATGATGGACCGGGCCCGCTTCACCGGCAGGGGGCCCGGCCGGTCAGCGCCGTACCAGGAAGGATTCCGCCAGTACCGCCGCGGCGGCCAGCAGCAGCATCAGCCAGTCCAGTCGCCGCGAGCGATCCTGTTCGTCTCCGGCGGTGAGCAGGCGTGCCTGTGAGCCCAGGCGGGCACGCAGCTTGTCGGTCGCAATCACCTGCAGGTCCGATTCGCCCGGAGGCAGCCGCACGAAAAAACCCGGGAACGGGTAGGTCACCTCGGAGCCGGAGCCGGACCGGGCGCGGATGCTCCACCAGCCCGGGAGCAGGGTGCCGCCGAAGCGCACTGCCGGAAAGTCCGCCGTCGTGCCGGCGCCGAGATCGACTGACCGGCTGCTGCCGTCCGGGGCTCGCAGCTCCAGGCGGGTCGCTTCTCCGTCCCGGGGCAGCTCGACTGGCTCGCCCACCGCTACCTCGGGGGGGGGGCGTCGTTCCAGGCGCCCCGACAGGTAGGCCAGCAAGCGCTGGAAAAAGGGCAGGTAGCTGCCCCGGGTGGGCCAGTTGTTCCAGTCGCGATCCAGCGTGGAGGTCAACAATACCACCCTCCCGCGCCGGTAGCGGCCTTCCACCAGCGCCGGGGTGCCGTTTTCGTATTCCAGCAACACCCGGCTGCCCGGTCGGGCCCGGCCCGGTTCCAGCGCCACCGCCCGCCAGGTGCGTACCCGCCGCAGGGCGGCGATCTGCTCGGGACCGAAGGCCTGCAACACCGGGTGGGAGGTGTCGATCCGGCCCAGGGCCAGTCCCTCCGGTTGCTGGCCGGGACGGTTGTCGCCCAGGGGCACGACGTCGCGCAGCGGCCAGGGCAGCAGCTCACCGAGCAGGCGGTTGCTGGCGTCGATATCGGTATGCTCGCCCGCGGTCAGCAACAGGCCGCCGCCGCCGGCCACGAAAGCGCGCAGGGACGCCAGCGCGGCCGGGCCGGGAGCAGCGCAGTTGGCCAGCACCACCACCTCGGTGGATGACAGCTTTTCCCGGCCCAGGCGCTCGGGGGTGATCACCCGGTAGGACAGTCCCGCCGCGGAGGCCTGGGCCTGGGAGAGGGCGTTTTCCAGGTAGAACAGTTCGTCCCGCAGCGGCAGCGGGCTCATCTGCCCGTCCACCAGCAACAGGCGGGCGGAGCGATGCCCGGGCAGCAGCACCTGCCGGCGATCGTCGGCCGCCAGGGCGTCCGCTGCCTCCAGGCTGACTTCCGCCAGGCGGGGCGCGGGCCCGGCCCGCAGGGAAAACCGCTTGCTGCCCTGTGAGTTGCCGGCCAGGGATACGAAGCCGCTGGCCAGCACCCGCTCATCGGGCAAGGTGGCTATGGCCAGGCGGGTCTGGTGTCGTTGCTCACCGTACAGGCGCACCGCGGCCTCGACGGCGATGGCCTGTCCCTGCTGGTGAACCCCGGCGGCGGCCACCGCCAGGTTGTCGCGGGTGTCCGTGCCGCACACGGCGTCCACCACCAGCTCCACCCCGGCCAGGCTGTCTGCCGGCAGGGGCTCCGGGAAGGCGTGGGCGGCGGCGTCGCTGAGCAGGATTACCCGGCGGCGCCCGGCCGGCGCCTGCTGCCCGAGCAGCTCGACGGCACGCAGCGCGGCTGCGCTCAGGTCAGAGGTTCCCCAGCCGGGACGCAGGCCGGAAAGCCTGTCGAGCAGGGGAGCGGCCCGCTCGTTGCAAGGTGTCGCCAGCACCTCGATGTCCTGCCCGGCACCCAGCAGGCAGAAGCGTTCGCCCGGGCCGGCCTGGCGCAGGTAACGACGGGCCCGCCGGAGGGCCTGTTGGAAACATTCGTGCCGCTCCAGCCGCGAACGCATGCTCAGCGACAGGTCGAGCACCAATACCGTCTGGCGCAGGCCGGACCTGGGTGCCTGGCGACCTGCCACCAGCCGGGGTCCGGCCGCCGCCAGTGCCAGGGCGGCAATCACCACCGTTCGCAACAGCAGCAACAGCAGCTGCCGCAACAACAGGCGCCGCCGGGACTGGCGTTGCACCCGGAGCAGGAATTCCATGGCGGCAAAGGGCTGGCGCCGGGTCCGGTGGCGGTTCAACAGGTGAATCAACAGCGGCAGCAGCGCGGCCAGCAGGGTCCACAACAAGTCGGGGCGGCTGAAGGCGAGGGAACGCATTGCTCCTGGTCAGCCTCGCTGGCGCAGGCCCAGGCGGGCCTGGTGCAGTGCCTGGATCAAGGGGCGGTGGGGGGGGGTGTCGGTGACGGCCAGCTGGTAGCTCGCCCCGGGCACGGCCAGTTGGCGGCGCAGCGACTGCAGCCAGTTGCCGAATTCCCGGCGGTAGGCCTGGCGTAGTCCCTGCGGGTAGACGGCCAGGCGGCGATCGTCCTCCAGGGACTCGAAGATGGCCGGGTCCTCGAAAGGAAAATCGACCTCGTCGCGGTCCAGCACCTGCAGCACCATCACCTCCACGCCGCGCGCGGCCAGCATGCGCAGGGCCGCCAACCAGTTTTCCTCCGGCTCGAGCAGATCGGAAATCAGCACCAGCAGGCCGTGCTGCCCGGTATGAGCCAGGGTGGATTCCGCGGCGGCCACCAGGCGGGTGGGCCCGGCGGCCTGCCGGTGCTGCAGCAGCTCGACGATGTTCTTCAGGTGTTCCGGGCTGCCCACCGGTGGCAGGACCAGGGGTCGTGCCTGTAGCAGGTGCAGGCCCACGGCGTCGCCCTGGCGCAGCAGCAGGCTGGCCAGGGTGGCGGCCAGGATGGCGCCGTAATCGACCTTGCTCAGGGACGCCGAACGATAGGTCATGGAGGCGGAGAAATCCACCGCCAGCATGGCCCGCAGGTTGGTCTCGGTTTCGTAACGTTTGACGATCAACCGGTCACTGCGTCCCAGTACCCGCCAGTCCAGGTGGCGCAGGTCGTCGCCGGGTGAATAGGGCTTGTGTTCGGCGAAATCGACGCTTTCTCCCTGGCGTGCCGAGCGGTGCAGGCCGGCCAGGACTCCCTCGGCCACCCGGCTGGCCCGCAAGGCCAGTCCCTGGACTCGCGCCAGCACCTCCGGGTCGAGGGGATGACGCTGGTCGGCAAGTGGAGTCGCCTGATTCACGTGACGATGGTACGGGCACCATCAGGGGCTGTCAAACGTCAGATCCCTGCAGGCACTTTGTTTTACAGGTTGTCAGGCCTCTGTTATATAGGGGTCAGGAGGCAGACCAGCGGTGGGCGAGAAGTTCGGCAAGTACGAGCTGGTGCGCAAGATCGCCGTCGGCGGCATGGCCGAGATCTTCCTGGCCACTCATACCGGACCCGAGGGGTTCAAGAAACACGTGGCCATCAAGCGCATCCTGCCCCACCTGACCGAGGACAGCGATTTCGTTACCATGTTCCTGGACGAGGCCCGCCTGGTGGCTCGTTTCAGCCATCCCAACCTGGTGCAGATATTCGAGCTGGGACAGGTCAGGAACGTCTACTTCCTGGCCATGGAGTATGTCAACGGGGCCTCCATGTCGCGGGTGCTCAAGACCTGCAGGAAGAACGACATTCCCTTCCCCGCGGAATACGGCGTGAAGATCTGCAGCTTCGCCTGCGAGGGGCTGGAGTACGCCCACAACTTCACCGATCCCGACGGCACCCCGCTCAATCTCATCCACCGGGATGTCAGCCCCCAGAACCTCATGCTCAGCTACGACGGCGTGGTCAAGGTTCTCGACTTCGGCATCGCCAAGGCTGCCGGCAACCTCTACCGTACCCGCACCACCTCGCTCAAGGGCAAGGCGGCCTACATGTCCCCGGAGCAGATAACCCAGAAGACGGGGCTGGACCGCCGTTCCGATATCTTCGCCCTGGGAATCGTCCTGTACGAGTTCACCACCGGCCGCCGTCCCTTCGAGGGGGACACCGAGCTGGAGCTGATGATGGGCATCGTGCAGAGCGAGGCGACCGATCCGCGCCAGTTTGCGCCGGACATGCCCGCGGAACTGGCCGGTATCATCATGACCGCGCTCAAAAAGGATCGCCGCCAGCGTTACCAGTCGGCCCGGGAAATGCGCGCGGCCCTGGAGCAGTACCTGTTGCACCAGCAGAAGATGGTGGATTCCTACGAGCTGAGCAGTTTCGCCCGCCAGGTGTTGCCCCCGGACGAGACGCCGGTGGGCTACTCGGTACCCACGCCCTCGCATCCCTCCCTGGCCGACCAGATCGAAGAAGCCCTGCAAGCGGCGCAAGAGGGGAAAGCCCCGGTGCCGGCGGCCGCCGACAGCCGGCGTACTCCCACCGGCCAACGCCCGGTCCCGGAACCGGGCCTGGGTGGGCGCACCGGTTCCCGGCCCATCGACGTGCCCATCAGGGCCCCGGAAGACGCACCCACCATGTTGACTCCCTCGGAGGTGCTGCGTCCGCTGCTGGATACCGAGCCGCCCACCGACAAGGACGAGCCGGTGCGGCCGCCGGCCGCGGCCCGGTTGAAGGTGTTTGCCGTGGCCGGTCTGCTGGTGCTGGTGGCGGTGGCCGGGGCCCTGGCCGCCTACCTGTCCATCGATAGTGGTTCGGAGGACGGAGACGACGCCCGGGTAGCGGCGGCCTCGGGCCAGCAGGCGGCGGATGCCGGCAGTGTGAACGTAGTCGCCTCTGCGGCGGAGCGGCGGCCAGAGGGGGCGGAAGACGGTGGACGGCCGGCACGGAGCGGCGGGGCGCGGGCGGACGCCGGAGCGGTGGCGGCTGCTGCCGATGCCGGCCCGCAGAGCGCCCCCGACGCCGGAGCGGCGGCGACGGTGGCGGTGGTCGAACGTCCCCCGGAAAAGCCACGCTCAAACGGCAAGCAGGCGCGGCACAAAGTCCGCAAGCCGGCCAGGAACCGCCACCGCAAGCCGAAACCAAGGCGGCCCGCGACCCCGCCGGTGAAGAAATCCGAGGAGAAGAAGGTGGCGGCCCGGGCCCCGGCGGCCCAGGGTTCGTTGCTGGTCCAGTCGCATCCCTGGACCAACGTCAAGGTTGACGGGGTCTCGCTGGGCGCGACGCCCTGGGAGGGGCCGACGAAACTCAAGGCCGGCGTTCACGTGGTGCAGCTTTCCAACCCCGACGGCATCCTCTACCGGGAGAAGGTCAACATCCGGCCGGGCAAGACCTTCACCCTGCGCAAGCGCTTCCGCAAGGGCTTCCTCAAGGTGTTCGTCAAGCCCTTCGGCGAGGTGTACGTGAACGGCTCCAGGAAGGGAGTCACCCCGCTGGGAGGGCCGCTCGAGCTGTACGAGGGCAGGCACCGGCTGCGGGTCTATTGCCCGCGCACCGGCAAGGAGTTCACCAAGCGCCTTACCATCCGTCCCGGCGACACCGTGGTGGAGAAGATCGACCTGCGCTGAGCGGGTTTGCCCCGGAAGGCGGTTCAGGGTTTCTGGGGTTTCCTGTAGACGAGCACCGATACCGAGTCGGGAAAGACCCGTACCTCGTGCGCTCCCAGGGCTATCAGGCTGCTCGCCTGCTTGGCCATGGCACCCACCACCCCCTTGATGGCGATGGCGTTGGCCGCTCCCCACCAGCCCGTCTCGGTGGTCTCGGT
>QMME01000033.1 GCA_003647095.1 Deltaproteobacteria bacterium | reverse complement strand
GAGATAGGCGGCAAACTGCCCGCCGCTGCGCAGCACCAGGCGCCCGTCGATGAAGGGACGCCGGGCCGGGTACAGCTTCCAGATCAGGTAGCCGCCGTAACGAACCGAGTTGAAGATATGGCCCCGGGCCGGCAGCTTTTCGATCACCTCGCTGGCGGCGATGGGCACCCGAAACGGTGCCGGGACCGACAACGGACCCTGGGCCCGCAACCGGGACGACAGGGGCAGGACCAGGGCGCCCAGCAGCAACACCGCCAGCCAGGGGCTGGTGGCCAACCCGGCGACAATCCGTCCCCGGCCCTCCCGCCGAGCGTGCGGCAGGGCCATCGCGGCATTGGCCAGGAGGAGCGGACCGCTCACCCAGAAAAGCAGCAGCAGGTTGCGATTGGCCATCAACGCCGGCACCAGCAGGGCGCCCAGCAGCAACAGCCGGCCCAGCGACAGGCGCCGGGGCGAGAGCAGAAACGAGCCCAGCGTCGCACCCAGGACCCAGGGAAACCACGCCGCCGGGCCGGCCCCGCTTCGCGCCAGCAACCAGGAAGGCAGGTTTTCGGAGACGTTGCGACCGAACAGGTTGGCCGCGGCCGGATCGATACGCAGAAACAACTTCCCGGGCAACAACAGGCCCTCCACGCCGTAGGGCGTCGCCAGCGAGGCGGCCAGCAACAACAGCCAGGTTACGGCCAGGGGAAGTAGCGCCCGTGCCGGCAGGCCGCCGGCAAATCCCGGCCAGCCGCGTCGCTCCGCCAGCCGGCCCAGTCCCTCGCCGGCCAGGAAGCAGGCCGTGATCACCAAGCCCAGGGGAAACAGCGGCTGGCTGTTGGCCCACAGGACCTGGACGACCAGCAACGCCGCCAGGTACCGCCGCCGCGGCCGCTGCCGGTAGCGCCCCAGCAGGTATAGAAACAGGCTGGTGTACAGCAGGCTGAAAACGACCGGGCGCATGAAGATCAGCTCGCGGCCGGCGAAAACCAGCACGGCCAGAACGGCTGCCGACAACGGTCGCCAGTGGCGCGGCGAGGCGCCCAGGTCGGCCCGGATGTGCGCCTCGCCGGCCTTGAGCAGGATGACGGCGGCAACCGCCAGCAGCAGGCACTTGCCGAGCACCAGCGCCGATACACCTCCCAGGTGCCAGAGCAGGTAGACCGCCACCTGGAACAACCAGTGCAGATTTGTCCAGGGCCGGTCCAGCGAGCTTACCGAGAAGGGATCGCTGCGGGGAATGGTGCCGCCGCGGACAATCTCCCGGCCGCTGGCCAGGTGCCACCAGATATCGGTGTTGGTCAGGGGAAACATGACCACCAGGAAGGAAAACAGTGCCAGCAGCAACAGCCACAGGCAGCCAGCCAACGCGGGCCGCGGCGGCGGCAGCTTCACGGTTGCTCCCGCTCCCGGTCACTCATGCCGCAGACGTCGCCGCCACAGCCACACCAGGGCCAGTCCCAGCAGGAGCAAGCCGCCGGGCGAGGTCTGCCCGCAGAAGCAGCCGCCCCGGTCGGGCAGGCCCTGGGTGAGTTCGCCGACGCTCAGGGTCAGGGTACGGCTGGCCGGACCCTGGTGGCCGGAGGCGGTCAACACGTAGTCGGTGTCGGCTACCGGGCTGACCTCCAGGCTGCCACTGGGGGTGACCGGCCGGCCGTTGATGTCGAGCTGGTAAGGGTTGCTCACCTGCCAGCGGAGGACGGCGCTGTCGCCGCTGACGATGCTGTCAGGGGTCACGGTGAAGGAATCGATGGTGACCGCCCGGGGCTCGGGATTCACCACCACCTCCACGCTGGCCGAGTCGGTGTGCTCCACCAGGCTGCTGGCGGCTTCCAGAAGATAGGTGGTGGTGGTATCCGGGGAGACCAGGCTGCTGCCGTCGGTGGCAACCGGCTGGCCGTCGAGCGTGACCCGGTCCGCGAAGCTGGTCTGCCAGCTTAGTTCCACCTGGTTGCCGGCTTCGATGGTCCAGCGCTCGGGCATGAAGGAATCGATGTGCGGTTGCGGCGGCGGGGGATCGCCGGGCTGGCCCACCCACAGGCTGGGCCAGCCGTTGAAGCCGCCGCCGGCAATCAGCTGCGCCTCGCCGACGCTCTTGCCCGCCAGCGGGTAGATGTACAGGTCATAGGGACCGGCGTTGTGATCATCGTCCGTGGAGTGGGCTGCCAGCACCCATTTCTCGTCGCTGGATATGCCGGGATGGTAGCAGAGGTCTCCGTCGGAGAAGGGAGCTATCAGCTGCTGGTCTTCCCGCCGCCCCGGGACATCCGGGGCATCTCCCCAGCGAATTCCCCGGTCGCGACCGGCTATCAGCCCCCAGCTGCCGCTGGGAGCGACGTAGGGCATGCAACCCACGCTGCCGGCCTTGGCCAGCAGGTGGAAGGCGGGCGGATGCAGGCTGATGGCGCCGACACCGGCGTAGCGTTCCTCCCCCCGGGTACGGGCCGCGAACCAGCTGGCGTCCGGGGCCATGAAACACTCGTTCATGTCGGTGATGTAGGCGAAGTGCTCCCGGGTCGAGAAGACGGTGACTTTCTCCAACACGGCGCCGAACTCGTCCAGGGTCACCCGCATGATGCGCGTGTGCTGGCTGCCGCCCTCCTCGTCGACCTGCGAGTAGTACAGCTCGCCGGCGGCGCCCCAGCTGGGCCAGTAGCCGTTGTCGTCGATCTTGATCTCCTCGCGTCCATCGCCGATACCGTGGATGGAGACGATGTAGATCTTCCACATCTTGGTCTGGTGGTAGTTCTGGCCCGGCAGCTTGGCCTTGGCATAGGCCACCCACCTGCCGTCGGGGCTGATCTGGCACTCGATGTCCTCGCCGGGCGTGCCGCTGGTGAGTGGCTTGAGGTCCGTCTTGTCAGGCAAGGTCAGGCGGTAGATGCGGCGGCTTTCCGGCCGATAGGCCTCGCCCTTGCTCCACACCAGGTAACCGGTGGGTAACTCGGCCCGGGCCGCGGGGCCGGCGGCCAGCACCAGGCAAGCCAATATCGCAGAAACTATCCTCAAGTGCGCTCCCCGGGGGGATTCCCCGGCTCAGGGTTCCACCAGTAACACGATGAAGATGTCATCCTTGGGAGAGGCACCCTGGATGACCTTGAAAGGATACTCGAAGGTGCCGACGCCGCTGGCCTCGAAAGGCTCTCCCAGGCCGCTGACCACTTCCATGTTGAACTCGGAATAGAGATCGTCCAGGATCTTGTCGTCGATGAGCGAGTTCAACTCGGCCACCGAAAGCCGGGGTGTTACGTAGTCATTGGCCAGCTGGTCGTAGACCTCCATGGTGAAGTGAGCCGGGTCGATCTTGCCGTAGATCTCCTTGTAACCGTCGCCGTTCGAGTCGCTGATACCGGCGCCCAGGTCGACGTGGTTCTCGAAGACGATCTCCACCCAGATCTCGCCGCCGTGCAGGTACATGTGCTGGATGGTCTGGGGCGGCCGGGTGGCGCCGTCCACGCCCCACTTCTGGGCCCGGACGGCGTTGTTGCCGTAGTAGAGGTTGAGAACCTTGCTGGCGTCCCAGTCCACGGTCAGGTAGACCATCACCGCCGGCAACCACAGCGGTGCGCTGGCCTGCTCGGCCGCGGTGATGGGCGTCTCGGCCAGGCTGTCGACGATGGTGCTGTTGTCGAGAAACTGCTGGCCCTGGTTGGGAGCCGTGTCGGGCAGGGGAAAGTCGAACCCTGCCGGCGCCGGGTCCAGAGTCGGCAAGGGGTCGGGGGTGATGTGCGGCTCGGCCGAAGTGTCCTGGTACAATCCCGGGTTGCGGTAGTAGAGCGCCTTTTCCGCCTCGCTGCGGGTAGGCCCGTTGAGCAGGCGCACGGCGATCTTGTCGGTCGACCAGTCGAAGGACCGGTTGTAGGACTCGGCCAGGGCCCGATCGGCGGAGCTTACGCAGAAATCTCCCTGGTGAGCGGCACAGTCATCGCCATTGCCATCACCGCCGCCGCCGCAGGCACCGGCCAGCAAGGCAGACAGTGCGCCGGCCAGACACATCAGTCCCAGGTAAGGCAATCTCTTCATCGGCAACCTCCATTCTGACCGCGTCCGGTCGACAAGTCTTCGGGCCTGGTGGCGGCCATTATCGGGTGTTTGGCGAAAGCTTGTCAATCACGTACCGCCGCCCCCTCTCCTTCGGCATCGTTTATGGAAATCTTCTGCCAGCCGCGCATTCCGAAACGGATGTCCCGCTCGACGAACTCCCAGATGACCAGGTGCTTGCCGGCGAGCTTCTCCGGGTGGCGGGCCAGCTGCTGGCGCACCAGGGTGGAGGCTCCCCCGTCGTTGACGATGGAAGACAGGGGCAGCTGCAGCTCGTAGGCCAGGTTGGCGATGATGCCGGCGGAGCCGGGCTCGTCGGTCTGGAAGACCCGCCCGAAGCTGTCTCCCAGCACCAGGATGGGCGAGTCGCCGTCCGCGTACGCTTCCCCGGATTCGGCGTCGCGTACCTGGTAGCAGCGCACGATCTCCCGGGGAAACAGGAACTCCTGCAGGGGAATGCGGGTCATGCGGGGGATGTCTCCCCGCCTTGACACCTGGATCTCCACCCGTACATAGCGCCGCCGTCGCTGGAGCTGCCGGAACCAGGGCATCTTCTTCACCCGCCCGGCGATGGCCGCGGCCACGATCCTGGCACCCCGGCCGCTGACGTGGGTGTCGGCCTTCATGTAGAGCAACTCGCCGGCGTCATCGGCGGCCGCCCGGGCGGCGGTCAACACCGCGTGGATGTCGAGCACTTCGAGGCCGCGCCGGCGCAGCTCGCTCATGAAACGGATGCTGTTGCGGTAGACCGGGGTTCCCGGTTTCACCCAGCGAGTCAGCTTGTCGGGGTAGATACTGGCCTTGCCGGGCATGATCACCACCAGCAGTCCGATGCCCCGCTCCTTCATCTGGCGGGCGAAATCGGCAATGACCTCGACCGGATCCCCTCCTGCCGGCCCGGAGTCCCCGCCCGAACCGACCACCGTACCGCTGGCCTGCACCTTTCCTGCCGGCAGTTCGCGGAAGTAGGGCTCGGTCAGGTAGCGCACTCCCTTCTGGAAGAAGTACCAGCCATCCCGGCCCAGCAATGCCTTGGCTCCCAGGTCGCGCAGGGCGAAATAGCGCAGCAGCTGGAAGGGCGGGCGCAGGGTCTGCTCGAAGAAGGAATACTCCTCCAGGTCGGCCTCGAAGGAACGCAGGTGCTCCTCGCTGGGCGGCTCGCTGAACAGCTCCAGCACCTGGGGGCTGTCGCCCTCGGCCAGGTCGAGGAGGGCCTGGGTCACCGGCACCGCGAAGATGACGCCCAGGAACAGGACCACCAGGATGATCTTTTTCAGGTTGGCCACGCTCGCCTCAGAACTGGAAATAAAGGAAGGGGTTGAAGGCCTGGGCGAACATGGCCATGAGGGCGCCCAGGAACAGCACCAGCAGCAAGGGCACCTTGGCCCAGGTCAGGGTCTCGGCGAAGTCCCAGGCCTGGGTCTTGAAGCCGGCAAACAGGGCGCACACGGCCAGCATGAACAGGCTGTTGAAGGACAGCAACTGGCCGTAGAGCAGCCCGGCGGAAGCGGCCGGGGATGCCAGGCCGAACATCGCTGCCCACAGGTGCAGCGCCTGGCCCAGGTCGTCGGCCCGGAAGGGCACCCAGGAAATGACCACCAGCACGAAGGTCAGCAGCACGCGCAGGCCACGCGGCAGGCCGGCATAATAGCTTTTCTTGCCGATCAAGCGCTCGGCGATGAGCCAGGCACCGTGGTAGGCACCCCAGACCACGAACTGCCAGTAGGCCCCGTGCCACAACCCGCCCAGCAGCATCACCGTGGCCAGGTTGAAGTAGGTGCGCCGGTTGCCGCGCCGGTTGCCGCCCAGCGGGAAGTAGAGATAGTCGCGCAGGAAGGTGGACAGGGAGATGTGCCAACGGCGCCAGAAATCGGTTATCGATTCCGACTGGTAGGGCGAGTTGAAATTCTTGGGAAACTCGAACCCCAGCATTCGTCCCAGCCCGATGGCCATGTCCGAGTATCCCGAGAAGTCGAAATAGATCTGGAAGGCAAAGGCCAGCGCCCCCAGCCAGGCTACCAGCGCGGTCGGTCCCGAGGCGGCGAAGGCGGCGTCGGCAACCGCCCCCACGGGATTGGCCAGGAGGATCTTCTTGGCGAAGCCGAGAATGAACAGCACCGCCCCCGAGGAGAACAGGTCCAGGGTGTGGCGGCGCTTGTCGAGCTGCTCGGCGATGGTGTTGTAGCGCACGATCGGCCCGGCAATCAGCTGGGGAAACAGGGCCACGAAGCAGGAAAAATCACCGAAGCGACGCACCGGCCGGGCGGTGCCGCGGTAGACGTCGATGGTGTAGCTCATGGTCTGGAAGGTATAGAAGGAGATGCCGATGGGCAGGGTGATCTTCATGACCGTGAACCCGTCGGAGCCGAACAGGTGCAGCAGGGCATTGAGGTTCTCCTGGGCGAACATGGCGTACTTGAACACGCCCAGCAGACCCAGGTTGGTACACATCGAGGTTATCAACGCCAGCTTGCGCCGGCGGGCACTGGCGCCTTCGGTCGAGATTACCCGCCCGGCGATGTAGTCGACCACCGTGGAGATCATCATCAGGCTGACGAACCAGGGTTTCCACCAGCCATAGAAGAGGTAGCTGGCGACGGTCAGGAAGGGGTTGCGCAGGCCACGCGGGAGCAGGTAGTAGATCAGCAGGCAGGCCGGCAGAAAATAGAAGACGAAGATGTGGGAGGTGAAGACCATTCAGCGGACTGCCAGTGTTCCCCTCAGGCCGGGTCCGCCTTCAGGCACCAGTAGCGCGTGCTCTTGCGGTCGGTGGCGAAGTAGTCGTCGACCACCGCTCCTTGCCAGATCTTCTCCAGTTCGGGGGTGAGCAGCAGCTTGTGCACGGCGCCCACCTTGAAGCGCTTCAACTTCCCACCAACGTATTTCTTCATCTTGTCCTTGATCTTGTTGCGGGGCCGGCGTGGCTTGTAGTGGGCCACCAGGATGGTCTGCCCGTCCAGGGCCCCACCCTGGACCCGGTATTTCATTACGAAGGCGTAGTCGTACAGGTCGTCGGGGGGAAACTTGCTGGGAATGTCGACCAGCTTGGCAACTACCGCCACGGTCTTCGTCTCGTCGGCGCGGGCCGGCAGGACCAGCAGACAGGACAATACACTCAGGGCCGCAAGCCACTTCATGGGTTCATCACCTCCGGGAGCGATTTGTCCAGACCCCGCCAGCATAGCCCACAATCGACCGTTGGTAAAGCAATAGCGGCATTCCCGGCATTTCCCTACTGCTGCAGGGCGAAGGGAGCGCCGGTGTCGTACTTGAGCAGGATGGCGTCGCCGGGCTCCAGTACCACATCCAGGTAGCCGGTGTCGCCGGTGCTGGAGGTCAGGGGGAGGGATTCCACCTGGCCGGTGAGCTTGTTCAATGTCTGCAAGGCGGTGCGGCTGGTGGAGGGGGGAGCCGAGTTGAAGTCGAACGACAGGCGGTAGGTTGCGGTGGTGACGATGTTGTTGGGCCAGCCACCGCTGTCGTGAGAAACGTTCTGGAGCATGAAGTAGATCTGGCCGGCGTCGTCCTTGAAGAAGCCGATCAGTATTTCCATCCACTGGCTGGTGGTGCACTCGACCGCGGTCAGGTAGGGATCGTCGCCGGCCCCCGGTGACCAGTTTTCGGTTTCCTTGGGCTGCAGGAAGTCGTTGTAGGGGATGTAGCGGACGTCGGTGCTGGTAAGCTGGGTAATGGCGCGGCCCAGGTTACGCAGCTCGAGGTTGATCTGGGCGGCGGCGTGCCACAACTCGGTGGGGTTGGCGTTGAAATCGTTTTCAGCGTCGAAGAGCACCGGGTCGATGTCAGGGTTGTTGTCGATTGTGTAGATGAACCAGGTATGGCCGGTGTAGCCGTAGACCAGGCCGGCCATGGCGTCCCAGCGCATGTCGATCGGCGTGGAGGTGTTGTTGTTACCCTGGTACACGAAGGCCCGCAGGTAGCGCCAGTAGGGCTTGTGCGAGGCCAGGCCGGCGTCGCGAAAGATCTCCAGAGCCTCGTAGGCGTCCTTGTCGCGGGCGTAGCGGTCGTACTGGATCAGGTCGAAGTCGACGTTGTCGAGGTAGTAGGCCAGCAGTTCGTCGATGTAGTCGCTCATGTAGAAGTTGATGTAGATCAGGGCCTCAGGGTCGACGGCCCGCACCGCGTTCAGCCCGGCCTCCATCTCGTACAGGGAATCCAGCGCGCACTGGGCATCGTTGCAACCCAGGCCCGGCTCGTCGCCGATCTGGTAGCCGATGCGCCCCGCCGGCGTGCCGCTGTATCCCCCGGCAATCTGCCCGCCGTCGCTGCTGCGTCCGTTCTTGTCCACCCAGGATACGAAGCGGAAATCACTCCGTCCTGCCGCTGCCCAGCCGTTGATCTCGTTGGGCAGACCGTCCTGCCACAGGTGGGTGGCGTTGGCATGAAAGTCGTCGTAGTAGGTGTTGACGAACGTCGCCGGCGGCGGCCCCATGGACACGGTGAGCGCGCTCACAAACATGGGATTGTCGCGGACCCAGCGCATGCCCCGCGTCAATTCGACCGGCGGCTGGTCACCGCCGTCGTCCCCCGCACTGCCGTCGTCCCCGCCACCGCCGTCGTCCCCCGCACCGCCGTCGTCTCCTCCACCACCGTCATCTCCCCCGCCATCTTCTTCGTCGCCGCCGTCGTAACCGTCGTAGCCGTCGTCCGCCGTCCCGTCCGTCCCCGGATCGCCGTCGCCGAAATCTCCACCACCGTCATCGCCAGCGGCATCGGCATCCTCTGCAATCCCATCTCGTGGGACATCCCCTCCGGCATCCGCATCGAACCCATCCACGTGTGGACGGTCCGGTCCGGTCTGTGCATCAGAACAGGCAGCGAGCAGGAAACAACACCAGAGCACCGGCAACCATTTCATGTCTCGTCCTCGGCGGGGAATCGCAGGAACGCTTCCACGCTGGTTCCCAGATTTCCTCCTGCTGGCCAAGATATCGCCGAATCTGTTTTCTTAGCAAGCGCTCAAGCGGCTGTTGCCGGCACCATGGCCGCCGGCGGCAACAGCCCGCCCTCCCCGGTTGTCTGCCGGGCGTCCCGGCTGCTATGCTGGAAACGTGATCAGGCTCCCGACACTGGTGCTGGTGCTGCTGCTGGCCGGGCTGGCCGGGGCCGCCTGTGGTGACGGCGGCGGGCAGCAGCAGTTCTGCCGATCGCCGGCCCAGGTGCTGTTCGACCCCGACGCCGACCTGCTGCTGCCCTTCCCCTCCAACCTCTACCTGCGCCCCGACCGCGGCACGGCAACGGGCTTCCGGCTGGACCTGCAGGTTGCCGATGACGAGATGTTCCAGGGCTTCGACTTCATGCCCGAACAACTGAACCGTCTCGATGGCTTCGGCACCTCGGCGGCCATCGTCTTCGGTTTCTCACGGGAGATCGGCACCGTCGACGGCAGTGTGGACCCTCCCCGGGTGTCACCCCCCTCCTGCTTGCAGCTGGACCCGGCCCGGACCACCGGCGCCGACAGCCCGATAGTGCTTCTGAACATCGAACCCACATCCCCCGATCACGGCCGGGCAGTACCCCTGTTGCTGGAATACGTCTCCGACCCCCTGCTGCCGGGCCGCGGCCGCCACCTGCTGCTGGCCGAACCGGCCTTTCCCCTGCACCCGGCCACCACCTATGTGGCGGCCCTGGCCAGCCGCCTCACCGACCGGGACGGCAACTGCATCGCCCCCACTGCGGCCACGCGTGATCTGCTGCTGGGGAAGGACCTGGACCGCTTCGGCCTGCTGGGCCAGCAGGTGGACGATGCCCGGCGACAGTTGCTGGCCAGCGGCTTTGTCGACAGTGTCGGCCAGCTCAGTGCCATTACCGTGTTCACGACCCAGTCCATCGAGGAGCAGCTGCTGGCGGCCCGCGACCAGGTACGGCAGCAGTTTGCCGATCAGCCCCCGCAGATTCTGCCTGGCAGCCTGCAGGTGACGGAAAAGACCGACGACGACGACGTCGCCGCGGTGGTGAGCGGGCGGTTCCTGGCGCCATCTTTCCAGTCGTCCGCCGGCACCTTCGTGATCGGCGACGGGGTGCCGCAGCTACAAGGACAACAGGAACTGGAGTTTGAACTCGTCCTGCCCCGCGCCGGGCCCGGGCGCAGCCCTCCCTTCCCGGTAATCATCTACCAGCACGGCCTGCTGGGCTGGAAGGAGCAGGACGCCGGCGCCAAGCGGGCCCAGGCCCGGGCGGGATTCGCTTCGCTGGCCATCGACGCGGTCCTGCACGGCTCCCGCCGGGCCCCCAGCGGCTGGGAGGCGACCAACTTCTTCGGCATCAACTTGAATCCCGGGCCCGGCGAGAAGGCCTTCGACATGGAACTGCTGCGGGACAACTTCCGCCAGAGCTACCTGGACGTGGTCAGCGAGGTGGAACTGGTACGCACCCTGGCCGGGCTGGACCTGCTGCCGGCGGCGGGGGGCGATGGCCGGGTGGAGGTTGCCGCGGCACCGGTCTACCTGTCCGGCCACAGCCTGGGTGGCATCATCGCCGCCGGTGCCGCCGCCCTGAGCCCGGACATCCAGGCGGTGAACATCTCCGCCGGGGGTGGCTCGCTGCCCACCAACCTGTTCATGCGCTCGCAGATCTTCGGCTCCTTCATCGACATGCTGGCCCCGGAGGGAACCAGTCCGGTGGACGTGCGCCGTTTCATGCCGGTGCTGCAGGTGCTCACCGAGAGGGGAGATCCCGTCAATCTGGCCCGGCAGATCACGGGGCCGGGTGAAGCTTGCCGCCTGCCGGTGCTGCAGCAGGAAGTGCTGGACGACGCCTTCGTGCCCAACACTTCCAACGAGGCCCTGGCGCGGTCCCTGGGCCTGGATCACCTGAGCCCGGTGCTGCGGCCGGTTTTCGGACTGGCGGCCATCGCCGAACCGGCCAGCGGCAACCGCCCCGGGGGCATCACCGCCGGCTTCTTCCAGTTCGACGTTCTCAGCGACGGCGCACCCGCCGAACACACCGAAATTTACGCCGATCCCCTGGCCCAGCAACAGTGGATTCACTTCTTCTCCACGCTGCGCGACAGCGGCCGGGCCGAGCTGGTGGATCCCTACCGCTTGCTGGGTATCGACCGGAACTGAACGCCTGCTATCTGGCCCGCAGGTGCAGCAACAGGGCGGATTCGCTCACCAGTTGCCAGTCCAGGCGCAGGCCGGGCAGCTTCTCGATCCTGCCGGCCAGGCTCTCGGCCAGTTCCCGGGCCGGGGCGCGGGCCCGCAGCACGAACACCAGGCTGCGGGCGCTGCGGCCGCGCAGCTTGACCTGGTCGCCCGCGGCCTGCAACACAGAGACGATGTCGTCCGCCCGGCCGGCGGCGCTCTCGTCCAGGGTGACCTGCAGCATCACCCGGCGACCGCGCCCCCGGGCGGCGTAAGCTTCCGCCAGGCGCGGGGCCAGCAACTCCACCAGGCTGCGGGCGGCCTGGCGGGCGGCCGCCTGGCGACCGGCGTCATCGTCGCTCTGGAACTCGCTGGCCGCGGCCTGCTGCACCAGCAGCTTGCCCGAGGCGTTTTCGAAGGCCCGGCCCTCGATCTCCACCTGCACCCCGCCGGGACCGCTGCGGGTGATGATGAAGTACTGCACCAGCACCTTGGCCAGGCCGGCATCGTCGACCAGCTTCAGCTGGCGAGCCTGGCCGGCGGCTTGCAGCTCCGGCGCTATGACTTCCACCAGCTTGTTGGTCCGGCAGCTGGGATCGGGCACGAAAATGACGGTGAGACGACCTCGCGCCGCCGCCCGGGGCAGCGGGCCCGCCAACAGCAGGCCGGCCGCCAGCAGGAGGACGCTCTTTCTGGCAAGCAGACGAGGCATCACCTTCAGAACACGAAACGCAGCAACAGCCACCAGGCCACCAGGCCCAGGGAGACGTAGCCCAGCACCAGCTGGTAGCCGAGCAGCTTGCGGCGCAGCTGCTCACCCTTCTGGCGGGCCTCCGCCGAGAGGTAGGTGGTGACCATGCCGTAGCCGAAGATGAATCCCAGGCCGATGAGAACCGCCGCCGTGGCCAGCATGGTCAGCCAGTGCAGGGGAAATACGCTGATCACCCTGAGGGTGCGCAGGGCCCCGATCAGCACCCACAGCCCCCACAGTGCCGACACCAGCCCTACCCAGCCGGACACCTTGGCCAGCCTGTCGATGAGTTCCCCGGCCTCGGGTTTCTTCTTGACGATCACGCTCGAGGCCCCCAGCACGCCCAGCGCCGCCAGCAGCAGCAACCCCAGCCAGTATTCCAGTCCCGTGAACATGTAGTCCTCCGCAACGCGAGAGATTATATGCCCTTCCTACCAACTCCGGCAGGCAACTGTCAAAGGAAACCCTGCAGTTGCACAAGCAACTGCGGGGTTGAAGTGTTGCTGGTCTAATTGGCGGGTTCCGGCAGCGCTTCGCGCAACGGCAAGAGAATTTACGTTTGGTGGTTTTTTGCAGTTTGCGAAGCATGTTCTAGACTCCCGTACCACTACCGGTCCACCCTGAGACCCCAACGTTGCTTTTGGCAACGTTGGGGGAAACCAGGTTGTCGTTGACCTGGCCGGAAAGTCGAAATACCATCGCGGACATGGCCGGGAAAGGCAACAGCAACGGCAAGGAGCAGCGTCGCCAACCGCGGGTGGATTTCTTCTCCAAGGTCAAGGTGATCGACAAGGAAAGCAACTCCGCCCAGGAGGTCTTCGCCGCCAACGTCTCCCGGGGAGGCATCTTCCTGCGCTCCAATCGCCCCCTGCCCCGCGGCAAGCAGGTGGAGCTGGAGTTCGATCTCGACGACGGACCGGTCAAGGTGGACGTCGGCGAGGTGGTCTGGACCAAGCCCTTCGAGCCGGTTTCCGTGGACGGCAGCCTGCCGGGCATGGGGGTACAGTTCAAGAACATGCCCGACGATTCCCGCCGGCGCATCGAATCCTTCATCAACGATGTCCTCGAGGAGCCGGATGCGGGCCCGGGCGAGGAGCCGCTCCAGGTAGCCGGCGAGGCCACCGATGATGCCGGCCTGCCCGCCGACATCGTCCAGCTCGAGCGCAAGACCACTCCCCTGCCCTCGCCGGGTCCCGCGGAGACGGCCCAGCCCCTGGCCACGCCGCCGCCGGCCCGGGTCGCCACTCCGCCCGATCCCGTCCCGGCGCTCTCACCTCCCCGGGAATCCACCACGGCCACCATGAAGATCGATCTGGCGACGGTAAAGGGCAATCAGGAAAGGGAAGACAAGATGGCAACGTTCTCCACACCTCCCGCCCCCAGGAAGCGGCTCCTGGTCTTCGCCTTGTTCGTCCTGGCGGTGGCGGTCGTCACCTTCGTGGTGCTGCTGGCGGTAAACCCCTTCGGGAAGGACCGGCAACGGCAGCCGGCCGGCTCCAGCGTCAAGGCCGTCGCCGCCAGGCCGGCAGCCACCACGTCGCAGCCGGCGCCGGACCGGGCCATGCCTGCCGACGCCGGCGCCGGGAGCGGCCAGCAGCCGGCGGAGCAAGCCACCGGGCCCGGCCCGGGCTCGGGCTCGGCGGCCGCTGCCTCCACCCCGGCCGGAAAAACGCCGGCACCCGGGACGGAGACCGGCAAGACCACCGGGCAGACCGATGCCGTCCAGCCGCCGGCCCGGCAACCAACATCGCCGCAGCCGGACACCCCCGCCAGCTCCGGGCCACCGCTGTTTTCCCGCAAGCCCGATGGCTGGCGCATGATCCTGGCCGTCAGCGGCCCGGTGACCCTGAAGCACTTCACCTTGAAAGATCCCCCGCGCCTGGCCGTCGATGTCAAGGGTGCCAGCTATTCCGGCAAGGTGCGCACCTTCCAGCAACCCACCGGCTTCGTCACCCGGGTGCGCGTGGGACCGCACGAGGACTTCGTGCGCTACGTGCTCGATTTCACCGGCAGCCAGGTACCCCCCTTCCGCCTGGTGAAGAAGGCCCGGACGGTGGAGATCGTCTTTCCGGGCAGTTGAGCGGAGACGCGTCTCAGCGTTCAGCCGCCAGCTCGTCCACCAGCTTCCTCCAGAAGTCGGCCGGCTTGGCCCCCACCACCACCCGCTTGCCCACCACGAAGGTGGGAGTGCCGAATTTGCGGCCCGCCTCGCGGCATTCCTGGGCCACCGAGCGACACTCGGCCAGGTCGGCGGAGAGACGGGCCCGGGCCTGCTCACCCGCCAGGCAGCGGCGGAAGCGCCTTCCGTCGAGCCCCAGCTCGGCCGCCAGTCGTTCCGGCGTGGTGGCGTCGAGATTGCAGCGCACGGCGAAGAGCAGGTCGTTCATCTTCCAGAAGGCGCCTTGCTCGTCGGCGCAGATGGCCGCCAGGGCGCAGCGACAGGCATGGCGGTGGAAGGGACGCTTGAGCATGGGGTTGCACTTGTTGTCCAGCGGCACCTGCACGTGCACCAGCCGCAACCAGTCCTTGCGCTCCCGCACCACCTGGCGAATGGCCAGGTGGGCCTTGCGACAGAAGGGACACTGGTAATCGGAGTATTCCTTGACGACCAGCCGGGGCCGGGCGGCGCCGATCCAGGGATGGCCGTGCTCGGTGTGGCCGCTGGAAATGTCCTCGGTGCCTCCGGCCATGACCCGCTCGACCGATTTGTACAGCAGATCACCGGACAGCCAGGCACCGGCCGACAGCACTCCGCCCGCCAGCAGCAACAGCGCACCGGCCCACAGGGGACGGAACAGCGCGGCCAGCTGACCGGCAACGTGCCGCAACCAGGTCACCAGGCGCTGCCTGCCGGCCAGGAAGAAAAGCAGGGCGGCCGCCAACAGCAGCAGGCCCTGCAGCGCCAGGAGCAACGCCGAGCCAGCATGCTCCGGGTAGGCGGCGGAAAACAACACCGCCGCCAGCAGCGCCACGAACAACTGCCAGCCGGCCGCGACCAGCCAGGTACGCTTGTCGCCGACACGGGCCCAGGCACTGGTTAGCAGTGCCAGCAACAGGTTCACCCCGTAGCAGGTCATGCACATGATGCACAGGGCCTTGATCTCCAGCTCACTCACCAGGGCCAGGTACACCGACAGGCCCAGGGCCGGCCCCTGCATGGCGGCAAGCAGGTGCCGGGGAAACGGGGGACGCCGCAGCAGCCAGCCCCACGCCAGCAGGCAGGCAAACAGCAGGTAGTACAATGCCGCCCAGGTGGATACCGGCACCCCCAGCAACCAGGACTGCGGGCTCAGGGCCACGGTATCGCAGTTGACCTTCTCGCTCAGGGCGCAGAAGGACACGTGCCCGGGAACGTTGTGCACCTGCCAGTGCAACACCGACAGGTAGACGGCCGTGGCCAGGCCGAGCAGCGCCAGCGCCAGGCCCAGCCAGGGAGCAACCCCGTCGAATCCGCCGGCATGATCTTTCCTCATCGGAGCGACTCCTCCTCCTTCTTCCCCTTCCCACATAACCGTTAATTTTGTAAATCAATTCCCGATTTTCAACATAATTCCCCTTGTAATCCCATCAGAAACCACTCGGATCCTTATAAAAATATTTTATTCTGAATGTCTATTCCGGGAGATTCCCGGCCGTCGGCTCGCGGGGACAGCCCCACTTGCCCAGGTTGCGGCGAACCGCCCGGGCCTGGCGGCTGGTGGGCTGGCTCAGTTCGAGAAACTTGCGGGCCGAGCGGCAGGCCCGCTCGCGGTCGCCCTGCACCAGGTAGACACCGATCAGCTCGTAGTGGGCCGGGGCCAGCCCGGCGTCCAGCTCCACCGCCCGTTCCAGTTCCTGCCGGGCCCGCTCCCGCTTCCTGAGGGCAAAAAGGGCGCGGCCGTGCAGGTAGTGCAGGACCGGATCGCGGGGATACTTGCCCAGAGCCCTGCCGGCCACCCGGGCCGCCCGGGCAAAGCGCCTCCGTGCCAGATCCCGGGCCAGCGACTTGTGCAGCCGAAGCTGGGCCGTCGTCGGCCTGGGTACCGTCTCCGCCTCCTCCTGGCCGGCGGAGGCGTCCGGGACACCGGCGTCGACGGCCTGCTCCTCCTCTGCCGCCGGCGCCGAGTCGGCGGTAGCAACGACGGCCTGGTCGGCCGCCGCGGCAGAGCCGTCGGCGGTTGCCGGCGAGCCGGCATCGACGGCGGCCGCCACCTGGTCATCCACGCCGTCGCCCGGGCCGGCCGGCCGCTCTCCCAGGCCGAACCAGACCGGGAAGAAACGCCAGGCCACCACCACCAGCCCGACGGCGGCGGCCACCACCAAAACGCCCACCCAGGGAAACTTCCTGCCCCCGCCCGCCGGGCGGGGCCGGGCGGCGCGCTCCTGCCCGGGCACCGGTTCGGTATCGACCTGCTCCTGGCCGCCCTCCTCGCGCTCGCGGGAGACGATGGCGGTGCCGGTCTTGCTGCGGCGCTGCTGCCGTGGCTGCCCGGCGGGATCGGTAACCTGCTTTTCGAGCGGCGCGGCAGTGTCGGCGGCGGCAGCCTGCCCGGCGGGTTGCTCCAGCCATTCCTCGGCGATACGTTCCTCGTCCCCATCCAGGGGCCCGGCCTCCACCGGCGACTCGGGTTCGCCCGCGGCCGGGGACTCGTCCGCCTGCGGCGGCGGTGGTGCCTGTTGCTCCTGCCCGGAAGACGCCGCGGCACCCAGGGGAACCCCGTCGCGCACCGTCTCGCTCCGGGCGGATTCCGTGGCCGCTCCCGCGGGCATGGGCGCCTTGACGGTGCTCTCTTCGAAGGGATCCGTAGCGGCGCCGGCCGCCGCTTCCGGCACCGGTGACACCTGGGTGGTCTGCCGGTCGCGCAGGAGTCGCAACTCGCCAACCGCCTGGTCGCGTTCCGACTTTACCTGCTCCATCTCCAGCTGGAGCTGCTGCAGCTTGCGCTGCATCTCCTCCACCTGCTCGCTGGCCCGGGCATCGCGACGCTCGGCCTCCTGGAGATCGCTTTTCAGCCTCTCGGTTTCCCGCTCGCGCTGCTCCATCATCTGCCCGGAGGCCATCTTCAGGCGGGCCAGCTCGTTTTCCGCCTGCTCGGCCCGCTTGCTCAGCTCGGCAATCTTCTCCACGTGATCTTCATCGAGCTTCTGGAGTTGTTCCACCCGCTGCCGGGTCTCCTGCAGCTGTTGCTGCAGGCGCTGCCGTTCCTCGGCCAGGCGGCCACGCTCGCTATCGGCCGCGGACAACTCGTTGAGCTCGCTGGCCAGCTCGCTTATGCGCTCTTCCTTCTGGTGCAGCTGCTGCTGCACCTCTTCCAGACGTCGCCGCAGCTGTTCGGCCTCGCCCGCGGCAGCGGCCTTTTCCGAGGAGCTGGCCGCCAGCTCGGCCAGCTCGCGTTCCTGCCGCTGGCGTTGCTCCTGCTCGCGGCGCAACGCCTCCCGGGACTCGCCCAGTTCCCGTTCCACCGAGCGCAGCCGCTTGCGCAGCTCTTCCCGCTCCCGCTCCGCCTCCTCGGCCCGCTGGCGCAGGAAGGAATCGTCCTTCTGGCTGGCCCGCCGCGGTTCCTTCTTGAGCTTGCGCAGTTCGTATTCCAGCTCGGACACGCGCCGCTCGGCCTTCATGGCCCGCCGGGCCAGCAGTTCCGCGTCTTCGTCCGCACCCTTGCCCTGCTGCAAGTCGGCCAGTTGCCTCTCCAGCTTCTGTACCGTGGCCTCGGCGCTTTCCCGCGCCGCCTTCAGATCCCACTCGAACTCCTCGCGTTCCTCGGCCAGCTGCCGCTCGAGCTCCGCCACCCGCTGGCGCAACGATTCGACTTCGTTGTTCTCGGCCATGGCCAGTGCCCCGTTCGTTGAACCGGCTATTCGAACACCTTTTCCGCCTCGCCGCTTTCCGCCACGGCATCGGCCTCCACGTCGCGGCCCGCCGGTCCCAGCCGGGCCAGCTCCCGGTAGTACTCGTGCTGGATGAGCAGGTTCATGATCTCGTTGGTGCCGGTCCAGATCAGTGCCAGCCGGGCATCGCGCAGGAACCTCTCGATGGGATAGACGTGAGTATAGCCGATGCCGCCCATCACCTGCATGGCATCGTTGACGCTGTCCCAGCAGGCCTGGGTGGCGAATTTCTTGGCCTCGGAAACCAGCCGCCGGGGATCGGAGCCGCTGTCGGCCTGGCGGGCCGCCAGCCACACCAGCGCCCGGGCGGCATCCAGCCGGGTTATGGAATCCGCCACCCGGAAGTTCACCCCCTGGAAGCGGTTGATGGGCTGGCCG
>QMME01000032.1 GCA_003647095.1 Deltaproteobacteria bacterium | reverse complement strand
TCGGAAAACACCAGGAAGGTGCCCCCGTAGGGGATCAACCCGCCGCTGAGGGCCATGCCGTTCATGATGGCGCCCATGCCGTGTTCGCGTACCCCGAAGTGCAGGTTGCGCCCGGAAAAGTCACCAGCGGTGACGGAGCTGCTGCCCTTTATCTCGGTCTTGTTGGATGGTGCCAGGTCGGCCGAGCCACCCACCAGGCCGGGCAGCAACTCGGCCGCTCGTTGCAGCACCTGGCCCGACAGGGCCCGGGTGGCTCCCGCCTCGGTGCCGGCCGCCGGCAACAGGGCGTCGAGCAGCTCCGCTGGCAACTCCGGGCCCAGCAGCCGCCGGTAGAGGGAGGCCCGGTCGGGGTGTCGTTCCTGCCAGGCGGCCAGGTCTTGTTCCCATTTCTGCCTCCCCTCTTGCCAGCCGGGCCGCAAGCCGGAGAAAAACTCCTGCACCTGCTCGGGGACATGGAATTCAGCCTCCTCGGGAAAACCCAGGCTGCGCTTCAACGCTTGCAGTTCCTCGGCCCCCAGCGGCGCTCCGTGGGCGCTCGCCGAGTCCTGCTTGCCGGGGCTCTTGTAGGCGATGTGGGTACGGGCGCAGATCAGCGAGGGCCGCCGACGCTCGGCCAGGGCCCGTTCCAGGGCGGCGACTATGGCGTCGTGATCATGGCCGTCGATGTGTTGCACCTGCCAGCCGTAGGCGGCGAAGCGGGCGCCCGCGTCCTCGCTGAAGGCCAGCGTGGTCGGTCCCTCGATGGAGATATGATTGTCATCGTAGATTACCACCAAGTTGCCCAGCTGCAGGTGCCCGGCCAGGGAGGCGGCTTCGCTGGTTATTCCCTCCATCATGTCTCCATCCGAGGCGATGGCGAAGACGCGGAAGTCGACCGGGTTGAAATCGCCGCCGCCCAGTCGCGCTGCCAGCAGCTTCTGGGCCAGGGCCAGGCCCACGGCGTTGCCCACTCCCTGGCCCAGCGGGCCGGTGGTCGTCTCCACTCCCGGCAGGCACCAGCGTTCGGGATGCCCGGGGGTGGGACTGTCCCACTGGCGGAAGTTGCCGAGGTCCTCGCGCGATAGCGGGTAGCCGCACAGGTACAACAGCGAGTAGAGCAGGGCCGAGCCGTGCCCGGCCGAGAGGATGAAGCGATCACGACCCGGCCAGTCGGGACGAGCCGGATCATGGCGTAGAAAACGGCTGTAGAGCACCGCTGCACAATCGGCCATGCCCATGGGCATGCCCGGGTGGCCGCTGTTGGCCCGTTGCACCATATCGGCGCTGAGCAGTCGGACAGTATCGGCCACCTGGGCCAGGACGTCGTTGCCTGAGTGCTCGTTGTCCTTCATGGTTCTCCTCCTTGACGGTCACCGCTGGTGGCCAGCAGTTGCTGGAACGCCTGCTGGAGCCTCTGGACGGACAGTTCCCCGGCGTCCAGCCGACTGCTTACCCGCCCGCCCTCGTCCAGCAGGAACAGTACCGGCGCCTTGTCCACTCCCAGCAGGCTCTCGGCCCGCATGAACAGGTCCACACCCAGGGGGGCACGGGGCCAGAACTCGATACGGATTTTCTCCAGTTCGGCCTGGAACTCCCTGGTTTGCTTCACCGCGGTGAACAACTCCAGGGTGTCGACCGCCGCGCATACCACCTGCCGACCCTGCTTCCCGGCCTGCTGGCAGGATCGCCGCAGGGCCTGCAACAGGATATAGCAGGGTTCCGAGAAGGTGGTGAAGAACAACACCGCCGCCGGCCGTCCCCTCCAGCGCCGGCTGTTCAGATCCGGGCCCAGGAAGCCGGGCAGGTGCAGGAGGGGAAAGGGTTGGCCGCTAACGACTCGTCTCCGGGTCCGGTGGGCCCGCAGGCGGGTGAGTAGAAACCCCTTGAAGGTATCGCCCGACAGCAGCAACCAGCCGGGGTCGGCACCGCCGACCAGGGCCAGGGTTTCCAGCAGGTTGTCTCGCCGCACTTCGACCATTACCTTGCCGGCATCGTTGCCGTGCAGCAGTCGTTCTACCTCTTCCTCGTTGCCTACCTCCTCCCCGGCCACGGCGCGGATGACGTCTCCGGCATGGAAGCCGGCCCGGGCGGCGGCGCCGTCGGGGCGTACCAGCACCACCCGTACCTCCCGGGTGGGCATGTCGATGATGGTGCCCTTGGCTCCGGGTGCACGGGCCAGCTTGGTACCGGCCGGGACGATCTTGATGCCGGTGTGGCGTAGCGGCTGGGGCTCGCGCTCGCGACTGCAAGCGCTCAACAACAGCGCGACCAACAAGGGCCACCAGGCCTGGCAGGGCGGTCTCATGCCACTGGCTTATCACGAGCCGGTCTCGCGTGAAAGGACCTGCTCATCGAGGCCGGAACTCCCGGGGAGCGCGGGTGCGATAGCGCTGATCGACGAGAGGCACCAGTTCCTGGAAGAACTCGTCCTCGTAACGGCGCGGGGGCTTGTCGCGGCCCATCTGGTTGGCGAAGAAGGTGCCCGAGTTGCAGTCGTCGGTGCAGCGGCCGTCGGGGAAGACGATAATGAACTTCTGCAGCGTTCCCTCGTTCATCCAGGGCTCGGCGAAGATGGCTGCAGCGGTGAGATCCTCCACGCTCATGCCGATGCCGTGCAGCAGGTAGAACACCGGGTAGCGCTTTTCCGGGTGCTCGTCGTAGCCGGGCGGCAGGTAGACGAAGTAACGCCGGTCCATGTCGAGGATATCCGAGTGGTAGTGCTCCTCGATTACCTGCGCCGGGTCGTAGGGATCGAGCTTCTCGAAGTCGCCGTCGGGCCAGCGCTGGGATATGAAGGCCATCATGGTGAAGAAGCGGTAGAGCGCCTGGGAACCGTTACCGATGTGGCCACCGTCGCCGGCGTCGATCTCCTGCTGGGTGGCGTCGGGATCGCCATAGATGATCATCAGGTCCCGGCCGATGTGGTCCCAGTCGATGTGGTGGATATCGTAGGGCCCGTCCCAGTCGGGAGCGAGGATGGAGCTATAGCGATGGCGCAGGTCCACCTCCCGGCCCCGGGCCATGAGCTTGCCGGCGAAGGCCTCGCAGGAGTAACGGAAGCCCAGGTGGTCGCGGATGCCCACGTCGATGTAGAAATCCAGCCGGTCGAGTTCGCCGAGGCTCAGGTTCTGCACCAGCTGCGAAGGGTCGAACATGGCCGCGGTGCGCAGTACCTGCGGGTTGTAGTCGAACAGTCCGTTGCCCTCGCCCCAGTCGTAGGGGGAATCTGCGGTGCCGGCCACCCCGTCCAGTCCGTAATCCAGGTAAGGCTCCCCCTCGTCGTAGAGATGATTGTTCTCGGTACCCAGGGGGTTGCCCAGGGGGTCGTAGTCGTCGCCGTTGGGATCGGGGTTATCCTGGGGGTGGTAGCCTGGTTCCTCGCTGCTCGGCAGGCCGTCTTCCCCGAAGTCATCGTAACGCTCGCTGAGATTGAAGACCACTGGTTCACCGGAGTCCCGCCGCCCGTTGTCGTTGAGGTCCACGGCGTAGGTGATCTCTACCGGGAAGTGGGGCTCGACGTTCGGGTCGAACACGCCCTGCACGGCGCTATCGGCCTCGCAGAAGGTGATCACCGGGAGGCTGCCATCGGGGTTGAACTGCCAGTCGTAGTAGCCGCTCAGACGCACCGGGTTCTGGCACTGTTCCTGGCGGGAGAGTTGCAGGTAGGAGGCGTCCAGGCCGGCAGGCAGGTAGTGGTGGTCGGGGTTGAAGGAGGCCAGGTTGCCGTAAGCGATGAACATATCCTGGAAGGTCTCCAGCATTGATTCACGATCGAAGCCACCACCCATGGGCCCGCCGCAGTCCATGTGCTCGTAGTCCTGCTCCTGGCCGGGAGCGGGGCACATGTTGCCCGGTACCGGAGGTACGCAGAAGCCACCCAGCATGCCGTCTTTGAACCAGTGGATGAGCATGCCCAGGTCGAGCGCCCCGCCGGAAGGTGCCAGGATGTCGAACAGTTGGTGGTAGCGCAGTCCCAGCTGGGCGGCGCTCATGGCTCCCATGGAAGCGCCGCCGATGGCCCTGAAGGTATAGAGCCGGGGACCGGAAGCGTAGGGAGTGGCCGCCTCGTTGCCGCAGGCGACCAGCAGCGCCAGGCAGCAGATCAGCAATCCATTGGTCAGGTGTCTCATGGTTGACTCCCTAGAACCAGGCCCGCAGCGACAAGGCCAACTGGTGGGAGATGGTGCGGTAACTGCCGTTGGCCCGTCCCTCGGGGTTGAGGCTGTCGCCGGAACCGACGTCGTTTGCCTTGCTGTCGCTCCAGAAGGCCACCAGGTAACCGAGGTCCACTCCCCAGAAACTGCCCCGGTAGCCGGCGCCGAGCGAGATCAAGTTGCGCAAACCGTCGGGCAGGGAAGGGTCGTAGGTTTCCGCCGGCACTGGGCTGGTGACCACGCCCCAACCGGCGCGCAGGGTCAACTGCTCGAGCAGGTCGTACTCGGCACCCAGGGCGAACTGGAAAGAAGTGTGCCAGTTCTTTTCGATGGGTTCGGGATTCAACGACTCGGTGCAGGAACCCTCCACCGCGCAGTCGAAGCTGATGGTGAGTTCGTCGTAGCTGGAAAAGAAGGCTGCCAGTATATCTGCGGCCAGGCGCAGGCGTGGCACCAGCAGCAGGGCCACTCCGGCGTTGATGGTCATGGGCATGTCGATGGTGACCCGGCCGGTGGTCTTCTCGGGCACCGTCATTCCCAGCAGATCGGCAGCCGCCCGGGCGGTGGCGTCCATGGTGAAGCTGGCCGTACCGCTGAAGGGCAACGACACGCCAGAACGCAGGCTGGCCCCCAGCGCCAGCAACCCGGGCAACTCGGCGTAGAGAGCCAGGTTCCAGCCGTGGCCGGTGGCCGAGCCGGTGAGCCGCAGCTCCCCTTCGGGGGATTGCAGTTCTCCCAGGCTCAGGGCCTCGGCCACCCGCAGGTCGATCTTGCGCCCCAGCCGGGCGGTGCCGTAGACGAAGTCGTAGCCGGCCGCCAGCGACAGCCGCAACACCTGGCCCAGTCCCAGCCAGTGGGCCAGGTCGATCGCCAGCACCGGCTGGGAGTAGAAGGTCTGGATCTCGGTCTCGGTGGCGATGAAGCGCCCGTCCCAATCGCCCGGCCAGTAGGTGCCCAGGCCGAAGGGGTTGTTGAGCCCGAAACCCAGGGCCAGGCCCAGTTCTTCGAGGCGCCAGCTGGCGTACAGGTGAATGGGGGTAAACAGCTTCTGCTTGGCGGCGGCCGGGTTCTCGCCGTCGTTGACCGGCACCTGCAGGTAGTGGCCGTCGCGATAGGTGGTGTAGCTGCGGGGTTGTTCCGGCGTGCCGGCCGGTTGGTATTCGATGGATGGGAGTATCAGGGTGGTACCGGCCTCGATCTGGATGCCCGGCAACTCGGTGATGGCGGCCGGGTTGAAGTACAGGCAGCTGGGGTCGTTGGCCAGGGCCGAGCGGGCGTTGGCCATGCCGGTGGAGACGGCGCCGTGCTCGTAGATGAGGAAGCCGCCGGCACGGACCGGAACCGTGGCCAGCAACAGCACGGCCAGCAACAATGGATGGCGTGTAGTGGTCATGAGCACTAGTGTGCCAGCGTCAGCAAGCTCCTGTAAAGGGCTGCCAGGTTTTTTCCCCTTGTTGGTGATGAAGGGACGCAGGACTGAACGGGACAACTAGCCAGGTGGTTTGTCTGCAGAGCCGCGCAGCACGTTCTTGAGTTCCGTTCTTCGCTGGCGGGCATCGCGAAAGTCGATCCTCAAGGTGACGATGGTGTCGTATATCTCCAGGGCCCGGTGCAACGAGTCGGGGTCGCCGGCCTGTTCCAGGATGCGAGCCTGGCGGTAGAATAGCTCCAGGTTGTCGGGCGTGGGTTCGAGCCCGGCGGTGGCCCGTTCTGCCGCCTTCCTGGCCAGATCTTTTTCTCCCAACTGCCACAGTGAACTCGCAAGCAGGCTGGAGGCATCGCGGAAGCGGGGATGGTCTGCCGGTACCTGCTGCAGGTGCGTGGCGGCTTTCATGGTCTGGCCCAGTTCTATCAGCGCCAACGCCGCCTCCAGGTGCAGGCCGGCCTGCTCGGCCGCCTGTGCCGCCAGGGACAGGTCACCGGCCAGTCGCGCCTGCTCGTGGGCGGCGGCCGGATCTCCTCCTTGCAGGTAGGCCCGGGCCGCTTCCAGGTGGCGTCCGTCTTCGGCCAGCAGGCGGGCCGCTTCGGCCGGGTCGTGTTCCCGGTACAGGCGGATGGCCTGGTCACGATGGCCAGCCTGGAGATAGGCAGCGGCGGCCTCGATGGTCTTGCCGGCCTGTTCGAGCAGTCCGGCCCGCTCGGCCGGGTCGCCACGGCTGCGGGTGGCCTGCTCGGCAAGGCGCAACCAGTCATCTTTGCGCTCCAGTTCCCGGTAGAGTTCGGCCGCCCGGGTCTGCTCGCCGCATTTTTCCAGCAGGCGGGCCGCCTGCAGCTTGTCGCCGGCGGCCAGGAAGGCGGTGGCGGCCAGTTGGTTACGGCCGGCCGCCTGGTAGAGTCGCCCGGCCTCGGCATGCCGGCCCTCCTTTTCGCAACGAGCCGCGCCGCGCTCGAACAGTACCGACTCCTCCTCGGTGACCTCGCTTCCCGACCAGGCGCTGAGCTTGAGCAAGGCCTGTACGGCTTCCTCCTCGTCTCCGGCGGAGAAGAATGCCTCGGCCGCACGACGCCACATTCCCGCCTCCCGGTAGCATTCACCCGCCCGGACCTTCTGGTCCAGCTTGTCGAAGAGCCTGGCCGCGGCCAGTGGCTCCTGGCGCTGCAGGTGGAGCTCGGCGGCCTGCTCGAGACGGTCGGCCCGCTCGGCGACGGCTGCTGCCTCGGCCAGGTCGCCGGCCTCGCTCAGGTGCTCGATGGCCTTGTCGATCTTGCCCAGTTGCTCGGCCAGTTCTGCCGCTGCGTGCAGCTTTCCCTGGCGCAGGTAGAGGTCATAGGCCCGTTGGGGCCGTTCGGCCCGGCGCCAGGCCTCGGCGGCCAGACCCAGCTCGCCGTTCTTTTCGTACTGGCGCGCGGCCCGCGCCGCCAGCCGTGAGCCGGAGCGCTTCGGCAGCAGGAGCCGCCACAGCGCCCGCAGCAGCAGGAAAAGCAGCAGCAACAGCAACGCGGCGGCTACCCAGTCCAGGTGATAATTGAGCCAGTAGGGCCTGAGCGGACGAAACCACTCCGCGCGCAGCAGGCGCCGGTACCAGTCCATGTGATGTACGAATTCCAGGGGATCCCAACCGGCCAGCAAGATGGGGCAGCGTGCGGGAAGCGTGTTCATCTACCGGGCTCCGGCGCTCTGTCGCATTTCCACGACCTCGCTTTGTTCACCAGCCGTTGCGGTGTACGAACTCCTCGATGGCCCGGCGCTTGGGGGCGGTGCTCTCCTTGGCCGGGTAGCCCAGGGGAATTATCTCGTATACCTTGACGTCCCCGGGCAACCCCAGTACCCGGCCGGCCTGCTCGTGATCCAGCAGGCCCAGGTGCAGGGTGCCCAATCCCTCGGCCCAGGCGGCCAGGCACAGGTTCTGGCAGGCGATGCCCAGATCGAACATCACCCAGTCGCCGTGGACGGTCGCTTGTTCTCCCTTGTAGAAGCCGGAGAGTCCCTGGCGGCCGCACATCACCAGCAACAAAGGTGCCTGCAGCAGCGATTTGCGCCCGGGGTTGGATTGGGGCACGCATTGCTGCAACCGCTCCTTCATCTCCGGCTCGTCGACGACTATCACTTCCCAGGGTTGCAGGTTCACCCAGGAAGGCGCCCATTGAATTGCGGCCAGCACGCGATCCAGCTTCTCTTTCTCCACCGGGCGCGAATGGTACTTTCTCATGCTGCGCCGGTTGAGAATGCATTCGTGAACGTCCATGCTCAATTACCTCCCGTCGAGCTGTCATCCCCCGGGCGGGGGACGAATATCTCGTAGTCATTGTCGGCAAAGCGGGCGCTGCCGTCGGCGGCCACCTCGCTGACGCCACCCAGCAACAACACCATTCCGTTGTCCATCAAGGTGGCACTGTGGCCGGAACGGGGATTGACCAGCGGAACCTCCAGGCGACCGCGGGGAAAGTCGAGCAGCAGCGCCTTGGGACTGGCCGCCAGCGGTAACCCGGTGTTGGTGAATCCACCGACCACCAAAACCCGCCCGTCGGCAAGAACGGTAGCAGTGTGGCGCCAGCGTGGCACTTCGACCCCGGTCGGCGAGATCGTACCGCTATCGGGAACGAACAGCTCGCAACTGGGTTCGATGGTCTGGGGCGACGAACGACCTCCGCAGATCAGCACCTGGATACGCCCGTCGAAATGAATGGCCACGGCGCTGTGATCGGCCCGCGGATGCGCCAGGTGCTTGCTGGTTACCTGGATTCCGCTGTCATCGAAGCTGACCACGTCGATGGTGTCGCTGGCCTGCCAGCCATCGGCCGGTCCGAAGCTGCTCCAGCCTCCCACCAGAACCACGGCCGGTTGCGGTTTGTCGAGACTCAAGGCCACCGCCCCGGCCCGGGCCTGGCCCAGAACATTAGGCCAGCGGCTGAACGAGCCTCCGCTGTAGACTTCCAGGTCGGCGCTCAATTCCCCGCTGACGTTATCGATGCCGCCGGCCACTACCACACCCACTCCGGGCAAGAGGGCTGCTGCGGTACGATGACAGGGCCGCTGCATGGGGCTGGTCCATCCCAGGGCGTTGTCGTTTACCTGGTAGACTTCCTGGGGCCATTCCTGGTCGGGAGGTTCACCACCGGTCAACAGCACGAAGCGGCCGTCTTCGAGCAGTACTGCATCGTGCCAGGCCCGGGCGGCGTGCAGGCACCACAGGCCGTGTTCGCAGTCGGCCGAGGGGGTGGAGTTGAGCAAAGCACCTGCATAGGGCCAGAACATGTCCAGGGAGCGCAGTGCCGGTGCCGCCAGGGGAGCGGAGAAGTCGCCGGGACCCGGGCCACTGGCTCCCCCGCTGATCAGTACCTGGCCGTTGTCCAGGCGGGTGGCGCTGTGGAAGATGCGCCGGTGGGTCATGGAGGTGCGAAAACGCGCCGACCATTCGGGATCGGTCAACCCCAGGCCCGCCGGCGGCGGTGAGAACTGGCCGGCTATTCCCATGAACACGAACAGGCTGGTTGTACCGCTGCTGGCCGAAAACGGTTCTGACATTCCCCAGGAGACGACCTCTCCCACGTTGCCGATGGCCTCCACCCGTACCTGCCGGTCGAGACCCACCGGCACTGCCGGCAGGCTGCCGCCGCTGGCAGCGGGCCGCAACTCGCTGGTGATGGGCTCCATGCCCGGACCGGTCACCGTTACCCTCAGGAAGCGGACCCGGGACGAATCCAGGGGATAGCGGCTGGTATCGGAGGTGTAGACCAGGTGCAGGTCTACCGAGCCAACCTCGAAGGTGCACCCGGCTGCGAGCAGGACCAGTATGGCGGCCAGGAAGAAAGGCCATGGTTGTCTGTTCTCAGTGCACATCGATGCGAACCACGTCGTGGCGAAACACGGTCAGGGGAAGCGCCACGGCCGTTGTTACCACTGCGGCTGCCAACGGCCATATCCACCAGTGTTTCCAGTACCAGGGAGTACCGGGAGCGGGGGGAACGGATTCTGCGGCCAGGGCCATCGTTCCGGCATCCGCTGTCGAACCGGCCTCGCCGGCATCGGGGGCCGCGGTTGGTTCACCGGCCAGCACCAGCTTTTTCAACCCGGTCAGGGCCTCGATATCCGGCAACAGTCTTTCGGCCAGTTGCCGGGCGGCCTGTTCCGGGTCGGTGACCACCACCGTTTCCAGTCGCCGGTAGCTCTTCAGCTTCTGCTCGTACAAGCCCACCTTGAGCACCGGCCGATCGCCCAGGCGTTCGGTGGAAAAGGTTACCAGACCGGTCAACCCGGCGGCTCGGCAGATCAGCTCGGCCTGGCCGGGGGATGGCAGGGCCGGGGCGGGTGTGCCCAGGCCGGTGCGAACCCGGGCGAACAGCTCGCGTACCCGGGGGCTGTAATAACCCTCGGACAGTTCCAGGTCGGGCACCAGGGCCAGGGCCTGGCCCAGGGCCCTGGCCGCCTCCTGCTGCCGGCCCCCTTCCAACAAGGCCACGCCCAGTTGCAGCAGTGGTTCTGCCAGCAGGGCCGGCTCGTAGTAGCGGCACAACCCCCCGCGCAACAGCTCGGCGGCCTGGCGATATTTTTCCTCCGCCTGGGGCAGCTTCATACCCAGGTGCAGCTTCTTGCCCTGGGCAACCAATTCCGCCGCCCGGGCCAGCAGGCCCGCCTGGTTGTCATGCCGGCGCAGCCTGTCGAGCAGGGAACGACCCTGCACCAGGACCAGGCCGGGGCGTGCCAGCAGTTCGCGCAGGGTTTCGCTGGCCCGGCGGGCCTGGGAGGGAATGCTGAGCTGGATGTCGAACCAGCCGATCTCCGCGGCTTCGGGAGCGGGGCCGGCGCGGCCGTAGAGCACGGCCAGCAGGCAGAGCGGTGAAAAGACAGCCAGTACCCTCATGACGCAGGTGAGTCTAGGTTAGGGACCCGGCGCAGTCAAACCCGCGCATCTCCCTCCCGGAGCGCGATCTCTTCGTCGGCGCCGCAAACATTGGGGATACTCTTTGACAACCGCCTACGGGGGCGTACAATCGATGGGATTCCGCATGCAGGGAGGATGATGATGGTCACAAAGGCGATGATACCCTTGCTGGCCGTGCAGCTGCTGGTCGCGGTTCCTGGATGGGCTGCCGAGCCAGCCGGCGAAAAAACGGACCAGACCGCTGGTTCCGACACGAGCGGCGTAGCCGCTCCCGCCAGCCTGGAGGATGCCGATCGGCAACTCGAGCAGGTATTGGAAGAAAAACCGGCGAACGACAAGCAAAGCCCGGCCGAGAAGACGATTGTTGCCGGACAGGTTCGGCAAGAGCAGCAACGCTTGCGGTTCGTCTCCTCGGGCCTGGGTGGCGAGGCCGGTCTCTGGCGGGTAATGGAGGCCGGCTCCTCCAGCCCCTGGACCATTCGCCTCAATATCGGCGGCGGCTTCTTCCTGTCCTCGGGAGAGGGGGGCTTCCTCAACTACCGGGGAGAGAGCAGCTACGACGAGTCGTATATGACCGGTCGTCTGGCCATCTCCTGGACACCGTTGCCCTTCCTGGAGGCCTTCGCTTCGCTGCGCTCCAGTTCCAATCGCAACAGCTTGAGTCGGCCGGAACTGCTGCAAACCCAGGGCGATCTGGAACTGGGTGCCAAGGGCTTCTACCGGGTGTTGCCCTACCTGTCGCTGGGAGCCGACCTGGCAGTGCAGTTCGTCAACGGCATCGGCGGGCTGGACCCGGACTTCTCCGGAACCTCCCTGCGTACCGCGGCCCTGTTTTCCTTCGACCTGCGACCGCTGGTCCCCCGGGTGCCCCTGAGGGCACACCTGAACGCCGGCTTCATCATGGAAAACACCGGCAACCTGGAAGACGGTCGTGACCTGACCATCGTGGAGATGTTCGCCCTACGGGTGAACAAGTATCACCGGGTGCGCCTGGGGTTCGGTCTCGATGCCCCCTTGCCCTATCTCGACCCGGTGGCCATAACCCCTTTCCTGGAATACACCGTGGAACTGCCCATAGGAATCAGCTCGGACGAACTGGCCTCGGGCTCGTTGCAGGACGACACTTCCTACGCCAACGTGGTTCCCATGCGACTCACTCCCGGGATACGGGTGCCCTACCTGCGGGCCATCACCCTGGATATCGCCGTCGACGTGGGTATCGGGGGCAAGAAGGCCTACCTCGAGGGTGTTCCCTCGGTACCTCCCTACACCGTATGGTTCGCCTTGACATACAACTTCGATCCCCGCAAGCGAGGAGAGGAGAAGATCGTCGAGAGGATCGTCGAGAAGGAGAAGATCGTCGAGAAACAGGTTCCCGCCCCGGTCACCACCGGGCGCATCTCCGGCCGCGTGCTCAACGCCGTCGATAACAGCCCAGTTGCCGGGGCCCTGCTCACCTTCGAGGGTGCCGACATTCCCCCGGTGGCCAGCGACGAGGCCGAGGGCAAGTACGAGACCTACGACCTGACCGCCGGGCTGGTGAAGCTGACCGCCCGCAAGGAAGGCTTCAAGTCCATGACCCAGGAGGCGGAGATCAAGGCCGGCCAGGTGACACCGCTGGACTTCCTGCTTGAACCCGAGATCAAGAAGGGCACCCTTAGTGGCACGGTGGCGGGAGAGAAGGACCAGCCGCTGGTGGCCAAGGTGCACGTTGAAGGACCGGTGCAGCTGGACCTGACCAGCGCCTCGGCCACCGGGGCCTTCGCCAGCGAGGTGCCCCCGGGCGAGTACCAGGTGAAAGTGGTGGCCGAAGGTTACCTGACCAAGGCCCGGCACCTCAAGATCGAGGCCGACAAGACCGTCCTGGCCGAGTTCAAGCTCACCCCCAAACCCAAGCGTCTCGTCGTCATTCTCAAGAAGAACAAGATCGAAGTGCGCAAGAAGATTCATTTTGCCTCCGGGAGAGCCGAGATCCGTCCGGACAGCTTCGCCATCCTGGATGGGGTTGTGGATATCCTGGTCAACAATCCCCAGATAAAGAAGATCCGCATCGAGGGCCATACCGATTCCATGGGGTCCAACCGGTTCAACAAGCGTCTCAGTCAACAGCGGGCCGAGGCGGTACAGAAGTACCTGGAGGAGCAGGGTATAGAGCCGCAGCGACTGGATGCCGTTGGTTACGGCGAGGAGCGCCCCATCGCACCCAACAACACCCGCCGGGGTCGTGCCCAGAACCGGCGCGTGGAGTTCATCATCGTGCAACAGTGAGCACCGCTATTGCCAGCAGAACAAACGAGTGCTTCCATTCCATGGCTGCTCGACGCCGCAGCAGATCTTTCGCTGCAGACGTGCCTCCCGCTTGGCAGCCTTCCGAAATGACTAGAACTGAGCGTTGCCGAGGGACTGGTAAATTCCCGAGTGCTTTTTTGACAGCGGGGTTTAGTCTCCAATGGTTTCAAACACATTCATCACGTCGGGAGGTGGTGAACCAGCGACGTCTTGATCACATTTATTGGCAGTAGCCGGATCACCGTTCTTGTCCCTGTTGTTTACCATGTAAACTATCCCGCCAGAACATCCAGCCCCGGAGAGATCGTAGGTTCCGGTGCTCAAATAGTCGTCCCAGAAGATGTTGTTTTCGAGGAAAATAGGTCCTCCCAAAGTTCTATGGATGTAAAACGCTTTGTCACTGTGATGTCCGTCGTTCATGGAATTGATGTAGTTGTCATGGAAATAAACATATTGAGTTTGGGAATAACCGATTTTGGCTCCGTAGTTGGTTGCTGCGACTTTGTTGTGACAGCTTTCCACAAGCCAGCTATTGGTCGAAAGATCCATGCCCATACGAGACATACCTATGTTCTTCGAGCCGTCTGCAAAGTTGCCGATGACCAGACCGTATTTAACGAATCTAGTTACGATACCGTGATGTGAATTTCCGCCTACCGGAGCTTCATTGCCGAAGTTCTCGCAGACGTTCTCACTGATTTCAAAGTTGGTTGTATATTCGCCATCCGAATAAAAGATGATACTGGAACGCAAGCTTGCTACGACGTGATTTCGTCGGATCCTAATGTTGTTACACCCGCCAAAGACCAGAATGCCGTGACCTGAGCTGGCATCAATGGTAAATCCTTCGATAGAAATACTGCTGGAGTTACTGAGCAAAAAACCGGACTTGTCGTCGCTGAATCCATCTCCGCCGGAGACGTGGATCGTGGCGCCCTCACCGACAACGCGCACATTGGATTTCCCGGAAATCCGGACACAAGAACTGCCGCTAAACGTCCCCGTGGCGATGAGAGTACCGCCCGAACCACTCAGTGAATCGATTGCATCGACAATGTCGCTTGTCGATCCTCCGTCCAATCTCAACGTGGCATTTCCAAATTCTGCTGGTTCTTTGAACGGAGAAGTCGTCATGTACGGAGAAACCATTTCGCCGGTTACCGCGCTGATGTATGTGCCGGAGGTGTCCTCGTCACCACCTGCGTCCTGTCCGGCGTCAGTGCCGGCGTCAACGCCCGCGTCGGTTTGATTGTCACCCGCCCCGGCGTCAGTGCCGGCATCAACGCCAGCGTCGGTTTGATTGTCATCTGCCCCGGCATCCGTGCCGGCATCGACGCCTGCATCGGCTTGGTTGCCATCTACACCGGCATCTTGTTCCAGATTTATCGCACCATTATTGCAGCCGGATGCAAACACAAGCCCCGAAAAACACAAGGCAATGATCTTTACGCTCATGTGTTGTTCCTCCCTGACAGGTGTCGTCGTAAACAAACCTATTATAGCACAACCTTGGGAATTAACAGCAAGATCTCGTTTAAGTGACCTGTCAGGGCATTACGGTTAGTTGGTTGCGGCGAGGAACGTCTCCTCGTACCCAACAACACCCGCCGGGGTCGTTCCCGGAACTTGCGGGAGAAGCGGTTTGGTCGCAAGGGGAAGTCCCGGCTTACATGGCCTGCTGGGCCGATACTCCCTTGACGTCCTGCTTGAAAAAGTCACGGGCTTTACCCGGCCGGTTGTTCTTGCCGGGACGGGACAGTTGACCCTCGAAGTTGTTATCCTCGAACTCGTATTCCTGCAGGCTTTCTTCTCCCTCCTCGTCCTTCTCCGGCGTGGAAGACGGCAGCAGCATGCCGTAAGCACCATCCAGCTCGGCCACGGCGGTAACCGGGCCGGAGATGTCGGCGGTGACGAATACTCCCCGCAGGTCGGCCTGGCCTACCACCAGGCGCGTGCCCTCGTCGGCCAGGACCTGGATGCGAGCCCCGGCCGCGGGACCGCCGCTGGAGCGCTGCACCTGCAGGCGCAGCCGACCACCACCGGAAACCGGTGAGACTTGCAGCTGCAACCCCTCCACCAGTACCAGGCTGGAGGCCACCTGATTGCCACCGCGCAGGATGACCAGGTAGGCGCCGCGTTGTCGCAAAGGCAGCGCCAGGTCGGTCTCCCGGGCGACCAGGGCGGCGCCGTCGATTTTCAGGTGCCGCGACACCACGGGGTGGATACCGGAGAGGTTGACCTCCTCCATTCCATCCAGGTGTTTCTTGCTGAGTAGCAGCCGCATGGGATCGATGCGGAAGGCACGCAGGGTGATGCTGTCGATATTGCGGGAAAGCACGGTCAGCACTGGCCGGCGTCTGCTGACGGTCACCACCTGGGGCGCTTGCAGCGACTGGCGCTGCACCTCGATCAACGTCTCGGCGGCGTCCCGGAAGCGATCGCGAACCTTCCGATACAGTGGTAATGCCCGCTGCAGCTGACCGCGAGCGTGGTAGATCTGAGCCATGATGTAGGTGGCCATTTCCCGACTCTCGGTGTCCTCGGAATGTTGCTGTACCTGCTGGCACAGTTCCAGGGCCCGGTCATAGTCACCATTGCGGAAGGTGGCAAAGGCCCTCAGATAGGCCAGTTCGTCGGCCAGGTCGTTGTCGCCATCTCGCCGCAGGCCGGCATCGCACCAGGCGGCCGCGGCCCCGGGCCGGCCCCGTTCCAGCTGGGCCGAGGCCAGGCTGTAGACTGCCGCGGGAAAATCGGGGTTGCCGGGAAAGAGACCGGCGAAACGTGCCTGCAGATCGATTACCTGGTCGAGCAGGCTGGCCCGGTCGAAGCCGGGTGGCGGCCCCTGGTCGCGGGCGCGATCGGCCCGGTCGTAGATTACCTGGCTGAAGGAATACAGGGCCTGGGCCAGGGTCTCGCTGGCCGGAAAGATGTTGAGCTGGCTGCGGAACAGGTTCAGCGCCTCGGCCAGTTCATCGCAGCCCTCGAGCACCCCGACGAGATGCAGCTCCGACAGCAAGGTGGCGTCGGCCACACCCCGGTCCAGCCGCAGGCCGGCCTCGAAGGCGCCCAGCTGTCGATAGGCATCTTGCAGGGGTGGTATCTTGTCGAAGGGGACAACGAGCTCGGGGTTCTTCTCCTTGGCCAGCTCGAAGTAACGCACCATGCGCTCGGCGTCGCCGACGGCGATAGCGGCCAGTAGCAGGTCGGCCAGCACCTGGCGGGTGATCTCGGCCCGCAGGGGAACGCTGTTATAGAGCCGTTCGAGCAGATCCAGGGCTGCCCGCCAGTCCTGCATCTCGCTGGCCGCTCGGCCGCGCTGGTACAGTTCGTCGGGGGTGGGTTGCACCGGCGGCGGGGCCTCTCCCGGCCGGTCCACGGTAACCGGCTTGGTGGGCAGGTAGGCGCGGGCGGCGGGAGCCAAGTAGGCCAACAACTGGGCCGGCTGGAAGTGGAAGCGACCCGGGTTGAGGGCTCGCAGGCGGTAAGCGATGCTCCACGAACCATTGCCGGCGGGCAACAGGAACACCAGCTGGTTGCCACGTTGCCGGTGATGCAGCGACCTGCCGGTCACGGAACCGGGCACCAGGACCAGGCCGGCGGGAATGTTGTCTTCCAGGATGAGCGGACCGGTACTCGGACCGGCCCGGTGCTCGAGGTGGACGGTGACCTGCAGTTGCTGGCCGGCGGGCAGGCGTTCGACCGGTCTTTCCCAGCGCTTGCTGCCGGGCTCGGCAACGCTGAAGCCGGCGGCGATCTCCCGGCCCCGGTAGGGTAGGGGTACCGGCTCCAGCAGGCGGCGCAAGCTCAACGGAGACTCCCGGTTGGTGACGGGTGCCTGACGGCGGTGACCGGAAACCGTGACCAGATAGGGCAGTGGCCCCTGACCCTGCAGTCGCAACTGCAGGATGTGTTTTCCGGCTGACAGCTTGCCCGCTGCCAGTTCCAGGGGTTGCACCTGCTGCTGGTGCTGGCCCAGCAACAGCTCGGGCAGCGGCTGGCCATCGAGAACAAGCTGCAGTTTCCCGGCCCCTGACTGCGGGGCGGTGGCCAGCCGTGCCGACAAGGCCGCCGCGGCCGCCGCGATCAGGCCGGGATCGCCCATGCCAGCGGCGGTGATGGCCAGGAGCCGTTCCGCCGCTGCCGCGGGCCAGGGCCGGTCCGGCTGGACTACCGCCAGCAGGTGCAGTACCCGGGCCAGGCCCGTGTCCACCGCCGACCGGTTTGCCGTCAGGCCGCGGCGCACCAGTTGGGCCAGATCACGGGCCTTTTCCGGTCGTCCCAGTTCGTGCCAGGTAAGTCCCAGCAGGGCCTGGGCCGCCAGCGGCAGTTGCCGGCGCAGGCGATCCAGGCGATCCAGCATCAACGCCGGCACCAACTGGCGATCGGCCACGGCCAGGGAGTAGAGGACCTCTGCACGCAACGCCTGCTGCCGGGGGGACAACCCGGCCAGTTGTTTGCCCAGTGACTGCAGTGCCCGGGTGAACTGCTCGTCGGGAAACAGCCAGTGGATACGTGATGCCAGGCGGCGGGCCCGGGCCAGTGCCCGCACCGCCCGGGCGCTGGCCAGCAGAGAGGAAGGGCCCGGGCCACTCCAGGAGAAGGATCCCGTCGACTTCTGCAGGCGACATAGTTGCAGCAGGGCCTGGCGCAAGCGAGTTGCCAGCAGCTCGCGCTGCCCGGTGACAGTCGCCGCGGAGGCTTGCCACAGATGCTCCAGCAGCAAGGCCAGTTCCGGGCGTCGCCCGAACAGCAACGGGTCCAGCCGGTCCAGTAGCAACAGTCCCTGGTGGACAGGATCGAGTCGCACCTGCAAGCTGGGATTGTTCCACTCTTCGGGAACCGCGAACTCGAGGCGTTTGCTCTTGTTCAGCAGGCCGGCGAAAGTGAGCTGTTGCCGGAAACCGGCTGCCTGCACCGCCAGGCGTCGGCGCAGCCGGTCCTGCAGGTTATCGCTGCTGGCAGATAGCTCGATGACCTGCTCCTTGCCGACCAGGTTTTCGGGCACCTCGATCTCGGGGAAAAAGATCTCCGCCTGGGCCAGCGGCGGCAGACGTACCTGGCGGTTGAACACCCGGCCGGCTGCGGTAAGCTGCAGGTTGGCCTGGCGTGTACGCCTGGTGTTGTTGAACAGGCGGGCCCCGGGGAGCCAGCTGTCGCCAGCGGTCAATTGCTCCGGTGCCACCAGTTCCACCCACAACGGGGCCCTGACCGGGATGTTGCCGGTGTATTCGCCGGCCCCGGTGCGACGTCCCAGGGCGCGGCCGGCTATTCGCCAGGAAGTCAGGGTGTGGGGCAGGCGGAACCGCACCGTGACCACGCCGTCGGGTCCAGTGCGCAGGCGGGGAAAGAAAGCCGCCGTCAGGGCGAGGAACTGGCGCAGGAAGCGC